>PUOC01000144.1 GCA_003551965.1 Clostridiales bacterium
AGCCGAGTCCACCTGTGTCTGTTGGACAAATACAAGACAGACATCGAAGGCTTCTTCCGAAGGCATCCCATCCACCACATTGACGCCCACTGTCGTCCGCCGGCCGCTGCTGAACTCCTCGAGAACTACTCCGTGCTCCCGTAAGTCCTGATAGCGTTGTCCCCGAGCGACCAACGTGACATCCAAACCGGCCTCGTGCATCCGAGCAGCATACAAACTTCCGAGAACGCCGGCGCCAAACACCAAGATTTTTTTCATTTCCACGCACCTCCGTTGATGGCTTGATCCCATCATACAATACCCTACCCGGCCAAGAGACCTATCAAAAGTTAGGTTTGGCCGCCAGTACCCAACCCCTAACCGGGACCGCAGACTTTCGCACGACGCGGCTGACGGACATGGAGGGATGACTAGACACCTTGCCGAACAAAAAAGCGAGGAGGTAAGCCATGGCCAAACAGCTGTTAAGCATAAAGATCCACATGCCGCCTTTGTCCGGCAGCCTGCTTGACCGCCCCTGCCTGGTCGACAAGGCGGAGGCCGGCCTATGGACCAATGGATGTTTCGCGCGCCCTTTGACACTCATTTCAGCGCCGGCCGGTTACGGCAAAACAACGTTAGCCCGCCAATGGATGCACGGCCGTGAAACACCGGTTTCGTGGTATGCACTGGATCAAGGAGATAACCAGCGCGAGAGGTTTTGGCTGTACCTGGCCGCGTCACTGCAGTCGGCCGGCAGTGATGTGGGGCGGGGCACCATGGACGTCCTGCGTTCAGCCGGTGAAAGCTTCACCGACAGAAACAGTTTTTTGACACCGCTCCTCAATGACCTTTTCGCCTTCGACGGAACACAGTTTTTGGTTCTGGATGACTACCACGTAATCGATACTCGCGAAATCCACGCCGACATGGCATTCTTCATTGAAAACCTGCCTCCATCCGTGCACTTGGTTGTAACCAGCCGTTCAGAACCGCCGTGGCCCTTGGCCCGCTGGCGGTCCAAAGGACAGCTGGGAGAAATCCGTCAGCGGGATCTCGTCTTTAAGCGCAGTGAAACCACTTCGCTCTTCACGGCCGTCAAAGGCATGCCGTTGGACGACGGTTTGGTGGATATCCTCCACCACAAGACAGAAGGATGGATCACGGCCCTGCAGTTGGCGGCTATTTCCATGCAGGAGCGATCCGACCGTTCTGCGTTTATTGAAAGCTTTGCCGGCAGCCACAGACACGTTTTTCATTTTCTCAGTGATGAGGTGCTGCGGAACCAGCATGACGAAGTCCTGCAGTTTCTCCGCCGAACGTCTATTTTGGACCGATTCTGCGGACCCCTGTGCGACGCCGTTGTAGTAGGGACAGGAAGTGCGCAGCTTCTGGCCGATCTGGAGCGCAGCAATCTCTTCGTCATTCCCTTAGATGAACAAGGAGTTTGGTATCGCTACCATCCGCTGTTTGCCGATCTCATGCGCCACCAACTGGGAACTGCGGAGCCCGACAGCGTCGCTGAACTGCACCGGCGGGCGTCGCAGTGGCATCTGTGCCAGGACCAGCCCGCCGAAGCACTGCGGCATGCCCTCAAGGCCGGTGATCTCGAAGGAGCAGCGGCCATGTTGGAGGCAGGTCTGCAGGCCATCCTAGCGTCGGAAGGGCCCGGCTTAGTGGTACAAAGCCTTAGGGAACTGCCCGATAACGTCCTGGAAAGGCACCCGGAACTCACCGCCCAAAAGGCTTGGTTCCATCTCATTTTCCACGGCGGCGCTCAGCTCCAGTCGTGCATTGCACTCATGGAGCACGCCCATGCGTCTCATCACAGCCGCATGCCGGAATACACCGGGCTGCTGGCCGTTGTCCGGGCCTATTACAGTATCTATAGGCAGAACATCCCGGAGGCACAGGCGCAGGCCGAACATGCCTTGCAGGCACTGTCGGAAGAAAATGTCTACTGGCGATCGAAGGTGGGCATCATATCCGGCGATACACGGCTGTTCACCGGCAATCCCCAGGAAGCCTATCCGCTGTATCTTGAGTCTTACAAAAGCCACCAACAGTCCGGCAATCCTTATCTGCTGCTGAGTTCCGGCTTTAAAACCGCCACTGCACTGTACTATATGGGCCGTTTGGCGGAGGCGGAAGCCCTAACCACCCACTTGTTGGAAACCGGCCGGGAGCAGGGGTTCTCCAATGTGCCCCGTATCGGCCTCCTTTGGACACTGCTCGGCGAACTGCTGCGGGAGAAGGGTACCCTAGATGAGGCTGAGCGATGCATTGTACGGGGCCTGCGGCTAAGTGCTCCCGAAAAACCGTCCCATGGCTGGAATGCTCTGTTCCAGATTGCGCTCCAATGCTCTCAAAACCAGTTAGAGGCAGCTTTGGAAACGATAGCAGCCCTGGAAGAACTGGACAGCGCGGTGGCACTGCCCCGGTTTATCGGTGTGCGAACGGCAGCCTGGAAAGCACATGTGCTTACGGAAGAGCAGCAGTTTGGACGCGCCTATGAAGCCCTGCAGAACATCGGCGTTGAAAGAACCGGCACCGCCGATGGCACCCGGGTATTTGCCTGGCTCGTCCTGGCCCGGCTCCTTATGTGCGATGGCAGTGACGCCAGCCGGGCACGGGAACTGCTGCTTGCGATCCAATCCCTGGCCGAAACAGGCCAGAACCAGGGCATCCTCCTAGAAACACGGTCAGCACTGGCCGATCTGGAGCGGCGGGAGGGCCACACCGAACAGGCAGCAGCTCATCTCAGCCAAGCTTTGGAGATGGGGTGCCGGAGTCGGTACTGGCAGACACTGCTGGATAACCTGCACCCCTCCACCCCTCTTCTAAAGAGTCTGCTGCAATCGGGCAAGGCCAAGATCTCCGGTGATGCCCGCTGCTATGCTCAGCAACTGCTCCAGGCTTTAGACCCAGACGGAGGCGTCTTTCTAGCCAATCCAACCGCCCAAGCGGACAGTCCAGTGTCTCAAACCTTGGTTGAGCCGCTGACAGAGCGGGAACTGGAAATTCTCGCATTGTTCGGCGCCGGGCTCTCCAACCAAGAAACAGCAGATAAGCTCTACATTTCCATGGGCACCGTAAAATGGCATGCCAACAACATCTACGGCAAGTTGGGAGTAAACAACCGCACCCATGCCGTAACACTGGCACGCAAGCTCAACCTTCTTCCCTGACATCTGCACAATAGGCAAAAGCAGCCCGCACCGGATCCAGATCCGGGACGGGCTGCTTTGTTGGTCTGCGTGTTCACCAAACGCCGCGAGATGGCGCAACCTGCCTTCAGGTATGGGGAGGAAAGCGGCGGCGGGCGTTAGCCCGCTAGTCCTTTCTTATCGTATTGCCAACCCGAGTTTCTTTGTACTGGCCGCATATATCGCCAGGATATGCCCTGGC
>PUOC01000239.1 GCA_003551965.1 Clostridiales bacterium
AGCCGCGGTCTGCCCTCATGTGCGCATTGCATTCTTTTCCGGATCCCATTTGCCTGAAGCAGACTTGGAGAGGATCATCACCGCGGCCCACGCCATGGGCACGGAAATCGTGGGGATTACCCTGGGCGGCGCGGGCGCCCTCTTATCGCAGCAGGGAAAACGCTTCCGCCAGAGCATCATCCCCACACAGGTAATTGACACTATGGGTGCAGGAGACAGCTTCATCGCCGGCTTTCTTACCGCGCATTTCCATGGTGCGGAAATGACCGAAGCCCTTCGGTTCGCTGCCGGTCGGGCCGCTGCCACCTGCACCTCGAGCGGCGCATTCGGCTATCCCAAAGCCCTTCCCACCGTGGAAGGGGCATGGGGATAAAGCCCTGTATCGAAGGAGGTCTGCTGATGCTTGAAGCAAAAGGCTCTACCTTTTTGTACCAACAATTGCAGAATGTCCTGCGCCAAGAGATCTTGGCCGGTGTGTACAAAGAGGGCGATCAGATGCCCAGCGAAGTCCAGCTGGGTGAATTTTATCAGGTGAGTCGGATTACGGTCCGCCGGGCACTAAAGGAGTTGTCCCGAGAAGGTTTTTTGGAAATGCGCCAAGGGAAGGGCACGTTCGTCAAGCCGCTCCGCTTGGATATCCAGTTCCTGAAATTGGGCGGTTTCAGCGATGGTGCTGACAGCGATCCCAGTACCATCAGCAAAAAGATTGTCGAAAAGGTCTGCATACCGGCCGGTGCGGAACTGGCTGAGCGGTTCCAGATAACCGAGGGTGATCCGCTCCTCCGCTTAGTTCGCACCGTTCGGGGAAAGTCGCTGTCTGTCAGTTTAGACACGGCCTTCTTCCCGCTCGATCTGTTTCCAGGAATCGATGAAAAGATCACCGATCAAGTTTCTACTTTCGCTGTTCTGCAAGAGGACTACGGTGTTGTTATGGCAAGTGCGGTCAAGGAAATAAGTTTTGCCACCGCCGATGTTCGTACTGCCGGGCTGATGACCTGCAATGTTGGGGAACCACTGTTCTTGGTCAAAAAGGCCATTGCTGATGCCCAAGGCCGCGTTATCCATTACTCCGAGTACTACCTTTTGGCCCGCCGCACGACCTTTTCCATTACGGTACCTCATCAGAACTAATTTGGGGTTCGCATCGGACTTCTGCTAATTGGTTGCGACTGATCAGCAAAGATGTGAAGCTGGTGTACTCCGGGCGAGACTGAACGCAACTGGAAGTTTGTCTGTGGCGCAGTTTGGTTGTCACGAACCTGCTGAAGAATGATCGAGGTCGATCATCTGAAAGCATTGGGTTTTGGAAGCAGTTCTCCGTTGCATTTTTGGTGCTTGCCCTGTAAGAGAGGGTGTTGTCTATTGTGCCCAGAGATCTTGTTTGGAACGACAAATCCGGGGAAGTTCCGGGACATTGAGGTCATAGCCAAGTCGTTGCCGGTATGCCTGCGGTCACCGCTGCAGCTTGGTTTGAATCTGCATGTGGAAGAGCATGGTTCTAGACCAGAAGACAATGCCCGCATAAAGGCAGAGGCATATTGCCAGGCAGCGGGCATGCCCAGTATGGCCGTGGATAGTGGCTTGTTCATAGATGGACTATCGGATGCGCAACAGCCCGGCACCCACGTACGCCGCGTCGGCGGTGTTCCCTTGAGTGATGAGGCCATGCTAGAGCATTATTCCCAGCTGATTCGTGACCTGGGCGGACACGCAACGGCACGTTGGATTACGGCTGTTGTCGGTGTACTCCCGGATGGACGCAGCCACGCCGTCACTATCAGCAATCCAACAAAGTTCACGGCCGAGGTGTGTGCCGAGCGGACGCCAGGAAACCCGTTAAACTCAATGCAGATTGATCCCCGAACAGGGCGTTATCATGCGCAAGAACAGCCGCAGGAAATCGATGATAATGGTGCAGCAAACGCATTTCAAGAAAAAGTGTATGCGCTTTTTCTTCATTTCCTTCGTATGCTGGAATAGAAACAGGAAGATGGCTTAGTTTTCGGGGTCTTTTGCGTCAATCACCCATCCCCACAATGTGCATCATCGACAAAAAAACGAAGGGCAGCTACCGATTTTAGCCCAACGATGATAGCGGCATCGGCAATGCAACGATTAACCTGCCGAAAAAGCGTGGATGGACCAACTACAGTTGTCACTTGACGCCAGGTTGGTGCGCAGGGGCAATATAGGTCCAACCTTTACTGCACTTTGCGCGAACAACGGCCGCGGGCGAACAAGTGCGGATCGGATAATTCCTGAAATACCGGCTAAAAGTACATGTGCGGACGATTGCGTACATCTCCGGAACTCCAGGGTCACAAATGGCATTCCGGAGGTCAGCGGTTCGCACCCGCTCGGGTCCGCCATTTACGACTATCATGGCCAGAGGGTTCACGGATTCTGACACCACGTATTGGAGTGGTGTTTTTTGTTTGTGCCGCCCATCCTTTATCGCATAACCAGCATTTCGGCAGAATTATGACCCCTTGGAAGCTCGAAAGTCCGGTTTTAAGGGATCGATCGTCCATACATCCATCCACATCGCCTCGCTCAAATCCGATGCAGGCAAGCGGTGGCTTATGGGTTGTCATGGTCCCGGCAAGAGTCGCGGGACGAGCATTCGGTTCTTGCCGTCTGCTATGCTGTCGGAACGACCGAGGCGCATGGACGTAGACGACTGAAAACATATGGAAGATATATGCACAGTGGGTCTCCGTAGAAGGAGGTTTCCGGTCACTGAAGTTCGATCCTGCCGCTCGTCTGATGCACTTGTTCTTCCGACGAGGCCAGGCACTTCTGCCTGCAATATGGGGGATTGCTGTCCGGCTGGGTTGGTGCTGAAGAGCAGCCATAAATCATGCATCCACGCCTCCGAGCATGAAGGACATTGCACTGTTTTCGGAGAATGCAGAAAATCAGGTGCGTCAGCTCTATTTCCCGCGAAAGCACGCAGGTATTGTAGCGCTAAACAGAGAAGCAAAACCGGGAACGAGAAAGCAAATCACTGCTTTCCGGAGATGATTTCTCGGATTGCATCACTGTGTTTTGTCGCCACGCTGACCAGCAACAATCGAGTTTGTTCACTCCGGTCACCGAACTGCTGCACCGGCACGACGGAGCCTGGAACCCTCGTGGGCCATGGCCTTGTCGGAGTATTTCTTCTGCCGGAATATATAAACACCATCCCTGCCTAACGATGGATCAGGTGGGACGGAAAAACGAGGATGGGTCAAGACGTGCCCGCCATCGACTTCGAAAGAATCCAAGGCGCTCTGTATTATGTTGGGAGGGACGGTGTATGGTGTCAATTCGGGGTTCGCTGCGGCTGCTGGCTGTTTTAGCACTCCTGCTGGCGTTCAGTGCCGGCACT
>PUOC01000062.1 GCA_003551965.1 Clostridiales bacterium
AGAGATTGATTGTTGACCACGATAATCTTCACTGACAGATCCAGCTCTCGCAGTACTCCCAACTCCTGCAAGGTCATTTGAAAACCAGCGTCGCCAATTACAGCCACCACTGTTTTGTCGGGCCTGGCGATCTTGGCACCAATGGCCGCCGGAAACCCAAACCCCATAGTGCCAAGCCCTCCTGAGGTTACCCATTGGTGCGGGGCATTGGTTTGGTAGTATTGGGCTGCCCACATCTGGTGCTGCCCGACATCGGTTGCGATAATGGCATCGCCCGCGGTTAGGCTATAGAGAGTTTCCATGAGTTTCTGCGGCTTCACTGTGGTACCATCCTCTTCGTACCAGAGCGGATAATCGCGTGTATGGCCTTGGTACTCCTGGATCCATGCCTGACGATCGCCGGGTTCCAAGCTCGCCATCAACAGCGCCTTCAGTGCCTCTCTGGCATCACCTTCCACCGGAATCTGCACAGGGACGTTTTTACCGATCTCAGCAGCATCGATATCGATGTGAGCCACAGTGGCCTGGGGCGCAAAATGATCTAAGTTCCCCGTAAGTCTATCGTCAAAGCGGGCACCGATGTTGATCAGCAGATCACATTCATGCAATGCCATGTTGGCGCTATAGGTACCGTGCATGCCGCCCATGCCCAAGAACAAAGGATGATCCGTAGGAAAGGAGCCGAGACCCAGCAGGGTATTGACAACTAACAGTTGCTGCTTTTGAGCATATTGCAGTAGTTCATCATGAGCCTGGGCATGGAGCACCCCCGCCCCTGCCAGAATAACTGGCCGCCTTGCCATGCGAACTGCCTGGCAGAGACGTTGAATCTGTAAGGGATGCGGTTTCCGGACTGGTTTATATCCTGGGAGATCCACCGGAAACTCATAGTCGAAGCAGCCAACAGCTGCCGATACATCCTTAGGCAGATCGATAAGTACAGGACCCGGCCGGTCTGCGGTGGCAATGTGGAACGCTTCCTTGACAATTCTAGGCAGCTCTTCTACGTTTCCAACCTGGTAACTGTGTTTGGTAATGGGCATGGTAATGCCCATCAAGTCAGCCTCTTGAAAAGCGTCGGTGCCAATAGCTGAGGTTGGTACTTGACCGCAGACAACCACCAAAGGGAGAGAGTCCAATTTTGCATCAGCAATCCCTGTCACCACATTGGTAGCCCCGGGGCCCGACGTAACGATACAGACACCGGGTTTCCCAGAAACACGGGCGTATCCTTCCGCCGCATGGATGGCTCCTTGTTCATGCCTCGCCAAGACATGGCGCAGACCTTGTTCGTACAGCTCATCATAGGTCGGCAGAATTGCTCCCCCTGGGTAACCGAAGACCACGTCCACATTTTCCCTTACCAGTGCTTCTAAGAGCATGCGTGCTCCCGACATACGGTTTTGGGTTCGAGGGACACTTGCATAGTCATACTGGGGACTTATACTCATATTTGTCCTCCTCCCGTCAGAAAGCTGCGAATCAGAGATGATTTCTCTATTATAACGCATATTAATAACTATCTCTATTGCTAATGTCTGCGGATATCGTAAATTCTTTGTTATCACTGCCGCCGAGCTTGGCACCCAATGCTGCCGCACCATACTTCTGGCAGATGGTGGAATCCCATGGCCATGGTTGGATTGGACTTCGCTCAGGGATGATCTGGGGCAATGACATACGGCGCTGACGCCTTTTGACCTAGTTTGCCTGCTGTTTTCTAGGGAAGCACTCGGCAGGAATACGCACTGCTGAAACCGCTTTGGGACCGACGATAGACGGATTAGGCCAATTTACTGCCGCTGTTGCCTGGGTCCAGTCCCGTCATCACCCCCGGCCTGAAAGTCCGGGACACAGTTCCCTCCGCTTAGCCAGCCATGGTCCAAGCAATAGCCGCTGAAAGCAGACGGACGCCTTTAGTGCCATAGAAACGTGGAACCGGGACCAACCTGTTTCTATCCGTCTCAGCCTGCACCGTACCAAACCCATTGAAACCAATCTGAAACTGCGGGAACACCGTCCATATTGCTCCCCAGAAGTGCGATCACAAACCCTCTAACACCAACCAACCAGGAAGCACGCCCGTTCCCCTCTAGAAGACCGACACTGACACGGAGTGGGCAGAGACAGCCCTGTGCGCATAACGAGGTCACAAAACCAGCGGCGATGCAGCATAATCCGTCAAAGGCATAGGCAGCGCTGATCATATCCCAGTTTGACTCCCATACTCACAACGCTACCCGGTTTGATGCGAGGCTCTGCACCCTTACGGGCGCTTCCGCTTCCGCCGCCCTATGACCATACATTATCCAGGAGGGAACTCTTGGGAAAAGGGATGCTCGTTCTAAAAGAACAGGCAGGAATACCTTATGGGACTGTCAAATATGTTAGACAAGCGGTGAAAGGAGGCGGTGCCATGAAACTGGTCATTGCTGTTGTGGAAGATGACGATACGCCAGCATTGGTAGAAGAGCTGACAGAGAACAAATTCCAGGCCACCAAACTTGCCAGTACAGGTTGATTTCTTATGCAGGGCAACACGACTCTTTTGATGGGCGTCGATGATGCTCGAGTTGAGAAAGTTTTGGAAGTAATCCGGGGCACGTGTGTCCGCCGTAAGAAGCTGCTTCCCCATACCACATCGGAGCTGCCTAGTGCCATAAATCTTCCCATTGAGGTCGAGGCCGGAGGGGCCATTGTGTTTGTCGTTGACATTGAAGAATTCTTCAAGCTGTAGTAATCGAGTAGCTAAGAACTAGGTGATCAAACCTAGTTCTTTGTTCTTTCGCTCTCACAAAACGGTATGTGCAGTTCACATGAACCGCTCCTGATAAGCCTCAGTCATACTTCGTAGTAATGCAAAACGCCGACATGTGTTCTCGTCAAGTCTACCCGACCTACTGCGTCGAACCACCGATTCAGTGGCGCCATGTGGATAAGGGGGGGAATGCCTCCATCGAGTGACCAGGATTTTCTCAAACTCCCCCTGATAGACCATCCTTCGCCGTTGCTTGGGAGGGGAGTTTCCAGCTCGTCCATTCTTTCACTTTCGTCATCCGTAACCGCCGTTGAATCGATCCGTCTTAACTTGCAAGGTCATCAAGCTATCGGACTTCCCCACTTCGAGCACGGTTGCCCACCTTACAAGCCAACCTCGGTTCGCTTGCGCTATGTTCAAGAACTTACCCTCGGCTTCTTTCAGACCTGTTGCCAGGAATGGTCTTGCCCGCTGGGTGGGTAACAGGGTTTGTTCTAGCCCACCAGCGCAGCAGGCATCCCCTGAGAACTTTAAAGCACCCGGCCAGAAAGTGCCGGGTGCTTGTTAATGTTCATGAACGCAGCCAAGCCGCTATTTCCAGTGCA
>PUOC01000327.1 GCA_003551965.1 Clostridiales bacterium
CAATGTTCGCAAAGCGTTTTTTGAGCCCAGGAATGGCATCCCTGCAATGAATCGTAGTGAGGGTTGTGGAATACATAGTTCACGGCCAACTCCCTGCGAACGATCAGTTCCTCCAAAAAAGCCCTTTTTGCCGAGTCGGGGGCATGGGCCCGTTCCACGGCCCAGACCACTGAGTGCGGTCCGATTTGGCCGAAGTGGAGGTAAGGCGACAGCCTGCTGGTGCCATCCTCTTCCGGACGGTTTCGTGTCTGATCGTACTCTGGAAGTATATGTTTAAGGAAGCGGTCCAAGCGGGCAAAGGCTTGTTTGGTCCCTCCTGCAAAGGATGACACAGGCTGAGCCCGGATGCCGCAGCGGAGCCTGGATTCGAGCTGGCTTGGGATGGGTACTCGCCCTTGTTGGAGCGCTGGCGGCAGTCGGTCTTGGAAACACGCCGCTGGCTGCTTCCAAGGATGGGCATATTCATCCCACAGGCGGTGGATTTTGGGCCGCACGGTACGGGCGGCATATTCCTCCTTGGGCAAGAGCCGCGACGGCACCAACACGTCGGCATCCACACTGACAAGGGGAGCGGCGATCTGCGCTGCGACTTGCTGTCGCCAACGTCTTCCATGGCGCAGGGGATTTTCGTCGGTCACCACCAGGGCCGGGCGGCAGTCTTGGGCAATCGCGGCCACCTGGGACGGAACGGAGCCCATACGCACCAAAAACGGTATGCTCTGCTCATAGAGAGCAGCTGCCACTTCATCTAAACCCTGCAGCATAAAACGAAAATGGCGGATCTGTGCCATGGGGTAGTCGTCATCGATGACAAAGCACACACAGACAGGAAGCTGCAATTGCGTTCCCGCTTCAAGGGCATAGCTGAAGGCAGGATTGTCCACCGTCCGCTGGGCCCGCTGCATCCAATAGAGAATCAACGATCCTTCATCGTCCAGGTTGTCGCGGTTCCAGAGAAAAAACCGCGGATGACTTTTGATCGAGTCCAGCAGCATTTATTGGTCCCTCCAAACTCGTACCCCGGGGTGTCCGGCCAACCACCAGCAGAATAGAACTTTCAGGGCATCGCCCACGAGAAAAGGCAGGGCGCCGGCAGCGAACCCTTGGGCCCATGTCAGGCCGGTGTAGCTTATCATCTGGAGGACACCGGGAACATACACCAGCACCACACCGCCAAACACCAAGACAGCTGCTGCGGCACCCCGGCCCTGTGCCCAGGGCCGGCGCAGCCCCCAGGAGACAAACGAGGCACTGGGCACAAACGCCCAAATATATCCGCCCGTGGGTCCGGCCAACACGCCTAACCCGGCGCCGCCGCCGGCAAACACGGGCAGCCCCACGATGCCTAGGCCTAAGTATACAACCATGCTTAAAGCAGCCCAGCGCGGCGGCAGCAGGATTCCGGCGGTCATAACTCCAATGGTTTGGCCGCTGACAGGCACTGTGCTGAAGGGCACCGGAAACGCGACCCAAGCCAAAGCCGCCGTTGAAGCTGCACACAGTGCGGCTTTCGTCAGATGTCTGGCTGACTGTTCGTACACAAGCGATCTTCCTTTCCCGAGGCCGCTGCCTTCGGGCCGCCACGGAGACGGCCGCCCTGCCAGTGGATCCCTGCCCTTCATGTCCGTATTGTATCGCGGCAACAAAGAAACCACAAGCCCAGTCGGTCCCAATCCCATTTTCGGTGGCTCTCTCTGAAGAGAATGAAAAGGCTTTCTCTGTCAACTTTTTGGCTGGACTAGAGGAATTCGGCCGCCTGCTCAGAAATAATCTGTAACGGCTATCTGCACTTTAGTTTGCTGAGGGCGGCCGCGGGTCGAGAACCATTGGCAGACTGCGCCCGCACGGGCATGGAAGCGGGCAAAAACGGCAGGGAGCGGTTTCTCGTTCCGCCGCAGACACCTTTGTGCAGCCTAGGTGCACTCACAGCAGGCGTTTTCGGTATACTCAGCAGAAAAGTCAGTACCCTTGGGGTGCGCAAGGAATCAAGCTGGCGCATCGGCGCCGATGCTGGATTTGATTGCCGCGACGACGGTGGTTTGTTTGTCTTGAAAGGAGCGATTCTTGTGAGCAATGCCATGTGGCTGTATCCCAACGTCGACATGCATAGGACCGAGAAGCAGGCGAAACTGCATCGGTTTTTGGAAGAACACGAAGTAGAGAAAGTCATAGCCCATTTCCGTGCCGACGCCGTTTTCGACGGAAAGCCCTTGGATCGCCACTGGATTGATGTGCTGGAAAATCTAGACGCCAAGGGCTGGGAAGTGCACGGCATGATCAATACCTTAAGCAGCATTCCCGACAGCTTCCGCTCTGACGGATACCGCGATCTTTACACGGTGGATATCCATGGCGTCAGCTGCTTTGACGAACCGATCGCGGGACGCAGGCAGTTCCTCGATCCGAATCATCCCCAAGTACAGGACTATGTCTGCAGAAGTACAGCGGCCATTTTGCAAAAAGTACCGTTCCTGCGGGGTATTCAGCTGGACTTTATCCGCTACTACTATGGACACAGCCGCATCCATATGGACACCAAGCAGATGTGGCACAACCTCCGGTTAGCGAAGGGACAGGAGCCTGTGGTTTTCGGACGTCCCGGCGAAGGAACTGTCACGTATTATCCCGTGCGGGAAACGATAGTCACCCATGACCCGCCAGTGGGCGGACCCATGGAATTTGTGCACGATTACCGCTACTGTTTCTGTCCCCGCTGCACACAATCCTTTGCCCGCGAGCATGATCTGACACTGCCTACAGGAGACAAAACCGACATCGGACAGTGGATTCTAGCGCACGCAGAAGACGCTTGGTATGACTTTCGAGAGCGCACGCTGGCAGCCCTGATCCGTGCCATACGCCAATCGATCCAGGACGTTGACAGCACCCACCAGCTGTCCATTACCCACTGGTACAATGCACCCTACGGCAATGAACTGTTGGGCCAGCCATTGGAGGACGAGTCGGAGCGGATTCGATTCGGGCAGGCATGGTGGAAGTGGGCCAATGAAGGGCTGATCGACTTCCTCTGCCCCATGAACTATTGGCTGCAGCCGGATAGTTTCTTGGATGTACTAAAAACACAAAAGGCGCGTCTGCACCATTCTGTACCGCAATACGCAGGCCTGCTCACCTCCCGGGACTACGCAATCAGCGAGGCCGAACTGCCTCGGTACAAAGAGGCCGCAGCGGAGGCAGGATTCCGCGGCCTATGTTTCTTCCACTACGGAACTTGGAATCGCTGATGAAGGTGCCGGCGGCGGACGCCGCCGAATCAACGGAGCAGGAGTTAGGGCCGCAAGAGTCTAAATAACGAATATAGACCTACGTGGACCGCCAATACACGATGGAA
>PUOC01000215.1 GCA_003551965.1 Clostridiales bacterium
ACTCCCGCCTCCGGGTACAGGCTAGAAAAGGATATGCCCGGCAGCGAACGGTTCTCCAAGGGATATAAGTCAGCAGCGCGGCTCTGTACCATGGCCAAGAATTCGTTTCCTGCCTCGACCCATGTACCGCCCAGGAAAATGTGTTCGGGGTTGATCATAACCGAGTAGAGGACAATCACATGGGCCAAGGCATCGGTTACTTCCTGAACCACTGCCAAGGCCTGTGCATCGCCGCGGAGAAACTGCTCCAGGACATCGCCGCTGCCGGAACTGTCTCTAAAAGCTTTCTGCACATGCTTTCGCAGGACATACATTTCGAGACAGCCGCTGCGTCCGCAGGTGCACCGTCTTCCGCCGGGGATCAGCGGCATGTGGCTGAGCTCTCCCGCCAAACCGTGGTGGCCGGCAATGACCGCGCCGGCATAGACCACACTGGCACCAATCCCTTCGCCGACACTGATAAAGACGAAATGCTGCCGGTCCTGTCCCCGGCCCAGCCACCGTTCACCCAGAATAGCGCTGTTGGCATCGTTTTCGGCAAAAATGTTATAATCTGCGAAGGAGGGCAGCAGATCCTGAACAGCCACCTGTTTCCAGCCCAGTGTATCGGAGAAAAGAATAATATCGTTCGCGGCTGATACGACTCCCGGCACTGACACCCCAATGCCTAGAATGCTTCCCTGGTCAGGAACATTGGCCGCCAAATCCCGGACAATCCGCTCACAAGCGCAAGACACCGCCGATGTGCCCGAATCGGAGAGCTGCACATTGCGGGCGGCGCGGCTTTCGCCGTGCAGTGATACCAGCATTCCTCTCACGGCGGAGGAAGTAATTTCTAAACCCAAAATACCTAAACGTTCCGTAGCCAGCCGCAGCAGCGTTGGACTTCTGCCTAGCGCAGCCTCCTCTTTCCCGGCTTCAACCACCAAGCCTTCTTGGATCAGTTCCTTGACAATGCGGGAAATCGTGGGAGTGCTCAAATGGGTCTCTTTCGCCAATGCCACCCGCGAAAGGGGAGCCCGGTCCAAAAGCACACGCAAGACCGTGACTCGATTGGTCTCCTGCATACGCTTCATGTCACTGACTGTGCGCAGCCTCTTCAAATCCACCACCGCTTTCCGCCGGTCCATGGGACGATTCGAGGTTTCATCACTGCAGTATGCTGATGCAATGGCTCGGGGGGGAGGACTACCCGGGCGCAGGCGCGCTTTCTCTGCGCACGGCACCAGTCCGGTATCGCCCTTCGATTGGTCCGCTCTCTAACCTGCTATTGCACAAAGAGCGCAGAAATCCTTCCCCGCCTCCGCGGAAACTGGCCCTTTGCCTTGTCTTTCGGCAGGAAAGAACACTGCACATAGGGAATGGGGTAGCAAGGCCGTGGGCTGTCCCATGGATCTTGTGCCGGTACCAGTCAGGATTGTGGACGATAATAAACCGAAGAGGGGGGAATATCCGTGGTCCAGACCACATTTCAATGGCAGGCAGCCGATGGACAGACGATGTTCGGTCGCCAGTGGAGCACCACCGACAGGCCCCGAGCCGTTGTTTGCATCATTCACGGCCTGGGCGAACACAGCGGCCGCTATGATTGGGCGGCGCAGCAGCTGACACACCGAGGATTTGAAGTTGCAGGCTTTGACCATCGGGGCCACGGCCAATCCGGCGGCCGGCGAGGCGATACCCCCAGCTACAAGGCCATGCTCCACGATATTGCCCTCTTCTGCAGTCGGCAGAGGCAGCGCCATCTCCGCCTTCCCCTGGTTCTCTATGGGCACAGTATGGGGGGAGCCCTCACACTGAGTTACCTGCTATCCCGGGAACGGCAAATTCGGCCGGCAGCAGCGGTGGTCACCGGTCCCGCTCTAGAACTGCCGGTGCCGCCCGTGAAGCGCACTCTAGTGCGGTTCTTGTCGGCTGTCCTTCCGCACCTCTGCATGGCCAATGGCATTGCAGCCGAGGCCCTCAGCCGTGAGCCCGAAGTGGTCCAAGCTTATCAGCAGGATCCGCTGGTACACGATCGCATTTCCCTGCTTTTGGCCCGTTACCTGTTGGAAAAAGGCCAGGCAACCCTAGGCAACGCTTCCCGTTTGGACATCCCGCTTCTGCTCATGCACGGAACTGCGGATTCCGTCTGCCGAATCGAAGGCAGCCGCAGATTTGCCGCAGCCGCACCCCAGGCACGGTTGGTGGAATGGCCGGAATGCTGGCATGAACTGCACAACGAACCGGAGAAGGAAGACGTCCTGCACTATGCCGCAGATTGGCTGGATGCAGCACTCGAGCCATTTGACGGCCCGTCAGAAACGGACGTATAGGGTACAAAAAGGGCGTACTGCATTCCACCAAAACCACGGAGGTGCAGTGCGCCCTTTCTCAATAAATGATACCCTCACAGTCTGCAGGCACAGCTTGTGCTGCTCCCGCCGCTGCTGCAGTGCTGATGCCGTTGGTTGCCCCTGCCATGGCATAATGACAGTCTTGCTAGAATATGAGCAGGCTCTTTCCTTTTAGGTCGCCGGCCGCATAGGCCGCCAGCGTCTGGGGAACGGCCTCTAGATCCAACCGCCTGGACACCAGCGGTTTGACTGCTATGTCTCCGCTCTGCAGCAATGCCAAAGCCTCCGGAAATGTCTTTTTGAGCGCAAAGGAACCAATGATTGTGAGGTCGCGGCGGAAAATATCAAAGGGGTTCACTGTCATGCGGCTGTTTTCCGGACAGACACCGAACACCAGCAATGAACCACCGGGACGAACCCATGCTGGAAGAGTTTCTACCACTTCAGGTATTCCAGTGCAGTCAATCACCATGGAAAATCCATCGGGATAACGGCGGGCTAGTTCTTCCCGTCCTTCAGGACTGTTTTCCAGACAGTGATCGGCACCGAGAGAGCTGGCCAACTTCAGCGCTTCGGAATCAGTATCCAGGGCGGCCACAGCCGCTGCTCCATTGCGCTTCGCCAATTGTATGTGAAGCTGGCCGATGGCACCGGCGCCTACTACCAAGACACTGGCCCCAATGGGAGGACGAGCCCGTTTCTGGCCGTACACAACACATGCCAGCGGTTCAATGAATGCAGCCTCATCAAATGGCAGATCGCCTATGGGGAAGACACACTGCTGGGGCACGGCCACGAACTGGGCAAAGGCTCCGTCCCGGGTAACGCCGACGCCTTGAAAGTTACGGCAGAAGTTCTCCATGGACTCTTGACAGTAACTGCAGTAGCCGCAGGCGACGTTCGGATCGGCCGTGACCCGCTCTCCGGCTTCGAACCGGCTTACGTTTTTTCCAGCGCTGGCAATGACTCCGGCGAATTCGTGTCCGGGAACCAGCGGAAACTCGGAAAAATATTCCCCCTGATAGATATGGGTATCTGTCCCGCACAGGCCCGCTGCCTTTACCTCCAGCAGCACTTCATCGTCCCGTAAAATCGGTATGGGAACCTCCAGTACCTCTCCGTGTTCCTTCTCCGTCACAACATAGGCGTTCATCATCTCTGCCACCCCATTTTCTTGTATTTCCTGCCTCGCCACCATGCTATTATCCCTTGACAACCGCCTTGGTTTTCAGTTTCAAAACAGGCTGCGTAAGGTCCTTCTGCAGGGCCATCACTTCGTCAATGTCTTTGTATGCCAACCGGTACTCCTCCGCTGTATCCTTCTTCTTTGTCTTACCCAATACAACGCCGCGGGTTTTCAAGTCACGAACGACCTCCTCCACGGAAAAACTGCGTACAGCCTCTTTGCGACCCATCACCCGTCCAGCTCCGTGACTGCTGGAACGAAAAGAGTCGGCATGGCCTAAGCCCTTGGTAATATAGGAGTAGGACCCCATGGCGCCGGGGACGATGCCCCACTGGCCCTCCCGGGCCTCAATGGCGCCTTTGCGGTGTACCCACACCCTGCGCCCGAAGTGTTCTTCGCGGGCCGCATAGTTGTGATGGGCCTGCACTTCCAGGGTCTCCCGCGGTTTCCGTCCGGCCCAGCGCTGCAGCGCAGCAAAGGCACGGCTGCGTACAGCATGCATGATGCGAGCGCGGTTTTCCAAGGCGAAATCCAGACAAAGCTGCAGCCATTCCTGGTACTGACGGCCCTGCGGCGATTCGGGAGGCAGATAAGCCAGATCCACGTCAGCCGGAAGCGGATCGAGTTTCGGCGCCATCTCTTTGGCCCGCTGGTTAAAGAAGCGGGCAGTTTTGAACCCAAAATTTCGGGACCCCGAATGAACCATCAGACAGAGACAGCCTTCCTGATCCTCCTGCAGTTCGATGAAATGATTGCCACCGCCGAGTGTGCCCACCTGATAATATCCTTCCTCCAGATCGGGCAGTCCTTTCTTTGACTGTAAGTTCGCCTTGGCCCGATCCAAGGGCTGGCAGGCCTGCTTCCTTTTGTGATGGGAAAATCCTGTGGGCACGTCCCGCATGATGTCCGCAACGATAGCATGTGCCAAACTCCCCTGGGGGGTTTCCACGTCGTCAAGCACCTCTGCAGGCATATCCGTACGCACAAAATGAACGCCGCACCCTATATCCACACCGACTGCATTGGGAATGATTGCATTTTCGCAGGCTAAAACACCGCCAATAGGCATCCCGAACCCTCCGTGGGTGTCAGGCATAAGGGCCACGTGGCGAAAGGCCAAGGGCAGCTTGGCCAGGTTTTCCGCCTGGCGGCGGCAGGTGTCATCCAGCTGGGATTCGTCTTCCAGCCAGGCCAGTATGGGTACTTGATGCACGTCTGGATCATACAACTTAAACACAGCCGATCCCTCCACGGGCGGTAGCCCGAACCCCGTTTTGTTCGTTCCAGACAGCGGCAGCAAAACGAAAAGTGCAGACATTATGCTGTTCTTCGCCGCAGCACCGCTGTCAATATCAGTATAGCACAAGTGCTGAGCGGTCTTCATCCCTAGAACCCATCGGTCAACGCGCGCACGCGAGAAGAGCTGTGAAAATTCTTCACAGCTCTTTTTGATCAAAACTCTGTCATGGTGTCTGCCCTATGCTGCAGTCCCCGAAGCCCAATCAGCCCAGGAAGTACTGCAAGTCTTCATCCACCGTACCGATGCCGGAAAGGCCGAATTTGTCCACCAGGACATGGGCTACGTTCTCTGACAGGAAGGCCGGCAAGGTCGGGCCGAGATGAATGTTCTTCACACCGAGGGATAACAGCGCCAGAAGCACAATCACAGCTTTCTGCTCGTACCAGGCGATGTTGTAGGAGATTGGCAGCTCGTTGACATCGTCCAATCCCAGCACTTCTTTTAACTTCAATGCCACCACCGCTAAGGAATAGGAGTCGTTGCACTGCCCGGCGTCTAGAACTCTCGGGATACCTCCGATGTCGCCCAGATCCAATTTGTTGTAACGGTATTTGGCACACCCGGCCGTAAGGATGATGGTATCCTCGGGCAGTTTTCTGGCAAACTCCGTATAGTACTGCCGATCGTTCATACGGCCATCGCAGCCTGCCATGACGAAGAAGCGGCGAACGGCGCCGTTTTGGACAGCTTCCACCACTTTGTCCGCCAAACTGAGTACTTGGCTGTGGGCAAAGCCCCCGACCAGCTCGCCTTCTTCAAGGGAAGCCGGTGCCGGGAGTCGTTTTGCATGGGCAATGATCTCCGTGAAGTCCTTACGGCCGTCGTTCTTCACCGGGACTTGTTTCATGCCGGGATATCCGGTCACTCCCGTGCCGTACATCCGGTGGATGTAGCTGTCCTTTGGCGGTGTGATGCAGTTTGTTGTCATCAGGATAGGGCCGTTGAAGCTTTCGAACTCACGATTCTGCAGCCACCAAGAATTTCCGTAGTTGCCGACAAAATGCCCGTATTTCTTAAATGCCGGATAGTAATGGGCCGGAAGCATCTCGCTGTGCGTATAGACATCGACACCGGTCCCTTCGGTCTGCTGCAGCAGCTGCTCCATATCTTTGAGATCATGGCCGCTGATCAAAATGGCCGGGTTGTTGCGGACGCCAAGGTTGACGGTGGTCATTTCCGGGTTCCCGTAGGATTCGGTGTGCGCTTTGTCCAGTATGGCCATGGCCTCCACCCCGTGCTGCCCAGTCTCCAAGACCAACCCGGTAAGTGTATCGGCATCCAGGCTGTCGTCGAGCGTGGCTGCCAAGCCCTTGGACATGAAGTCCAAGACGGCTTCGTTGCTGTAGCCCAAGTGCTGTGCATGGGTGTGATACGCGGCGGTGCCTTTGAGGCCGTAGACAATCAATTCCCGCAGCGAGCGGATATCTTGGTCATCTGTCTGCAGGATTCCCACAGCGGTGGCCTTTGCCGCCATACCTTGTTTGTCCTGTTCAGCCCAAACGGCAGCATCATGCTCGGGCAGGTCTGCCCCTGCCTGCTTGAGATCACTGCGAAGTCTGTCGCGTAGGGCCAGGCCCTCCTGGATACGGGCTGTCATGTCGTCGGCATCGAAATTAGCATTGGTAATGGTAGCAAAGAGGCTGTCTTGAATGTACTTGTCGGCCGCAGCCGTATCCCACTGGTGTTTCTGCGCTTCTAAGCGGTGCAGGGCCACGCCCTTTGCGGTGTAGATCAGCAGATCCTGCAGGTTGGCCACATCTTCTGGTTTTCCGCATACACCCCGTACTGTACATGCGACTCCCTTGGCTGCTTCTTGACACTGATAGCAAAACATACTCACAAGGATCCCTCCATCAAATTATTGTCTTGACTTCTCACGGCCGTCTAGTTCCAACACCACTTCCTGCACTTCCAGCGAAGTTCCAGACAGTGCAACGGCCTCCCGGGCCAACTGGGTAATTCCTCCGCAGCAAGGCACAACCATACGCAATACCGTGAGCGATCGAATGTTCTGTGCTGCCAATATCTGGGCCAGCTTGTCCACATACCCACTGGAATCGTCCAGTTTTGGGCAGGCAATGGCTGTCACTTTGCCTTTCATATACTGTTCGTGGAATCCCCCGCAGGCAAAAGCTGTACAGTCGGCCGCCAGCAGAAGATCTGCTCCTGTAAGGTAGTCCGCTGCCACTGGAAGCAGGTGCAGCTGGACCGGCCACTGGCGCAGCTGCGAGGGGCGGAATGGACTTCCGTTGTGCTCCGCAACCTCCTTAGGTTCAGCGGCTGTCTGTGATAGGGCCAGAGACTGCATGCCGGGACAGCCCACTGCCGGCGGCCGCTTTTCGTCTTCGAGAGCCTGCATGCGCTGCTGCACGGCTTCTTCATCGAATGGCTCCGCCTCCCGTTCCACGATCTGGATTGCCCCTGTGGGACAGGCGGGCAGACAGTCTCCGAGACCGTCACAATAACTATCGCTGATCAGTTGGGCCCGGCCGTTGACCATGGCTATGGCGCCCTCATGACAGGCTTGGACGCAGAGCTCGCAACCGTTGCAGAGCTCTTCATTGATGGACACGATTTTCCTTTTCACGGCAGTACCTCCCGTTTGACAGGTTCACCTGCATTATAGTACAGTGAGAAGAAGGATACGGTAACATATGTTACGTTTTGCTCAATTCTTACTTGATAACTCATGTTTGGAGGTTGCTATGAATCGCTACCTTGCCGCCCTGAAGCAATGCACATTTTTCCAAGGGCGATCCTGCGAAGACATCCTTGCCCTGCTGTCAGCCATTGGCGGCCAGCCCCGCCAATACGGGTCCGACGAGGTTATTGTCGGACAGGGCGACACCGCAGGCCATCTGGGCATTGTCCTCGAAGGAATGGTCGAGGTACAGAGGGTATTCCCCAACGGCGAAACTGTCACCATGGCCCATCTCAGCAAAGGGCAGACCTTCGGTGAGGCCGTGCTCTTTTCCGAGCAGCGTCAATATCCGGCTTCGGTCATCCCTGCATCCAACCACTGCACCGTCCTGCTGCTGCCCCGCAGCGATCTGCTGCAGCTGCTGCAGCGAGATGAAACCATTTTATTGCGGTTCATTGAAACCATTTCCAACCGCGTTGTCATGCTCACAAACCGCATTGAGGTGCTTTCACTGCCGTCCATTCGTCAGAAGCTGCTGCACTTTCTCGGCCAGGAGTGCCAGCGGCAAGGACGTCTGTCCATCGAACTGCCCATGACCAAGAAACAGCTCAGTGCACAGCTGGGCGTGCCCCGCCCCTCGCTGTCCCGCGAACTGCAGCGCATGCAGGCTGACGGTTTGATTCAGTTTGACCGCCGCCGCATTCAGATACGCAGACCGGAAATACTCGATGGCGAGGGTTTCTACCAATAATTGGCAAAGGCCATGTTGAAAAGCCTGGACCATACCACGGAGGTGCCCCATGGAACTGTACAACTCCTTGGCCCCCTGGATGCCGCTGCTGACGCCGGCCGAAAACTATCGCTTGGAGGCCAGCATCTACCGGCGCCTGTTTCTAAGCCACAACCCCCGGACGCGCACTGTTTTGGAACTAGGCTGCGGGGCCGGCAACAACGCGTCCCACCTCAAACAACGCTTTACCATGACCCTGACCGACCGTTCGCCCCAGATGCTCCGGCTGAGCCGCAGTCAGAACCCCGAATGCACCCATGTCCAGGGCGATATGCGCACACTGCGCCTGAAACAACGTTTTGATGCCGTCTTTATCCATGACGCCATTGCCTACATGCAAACCGTAGACGAACTAAAGGAAGCGCTGGCCACCGCCTATGTTCACTGTGAACCAGGAGGCCAGGTTCTCATCCAGCCGGACTACTTCACAGAAACCTTCAAAGCAGGAACAAGCCACGGCGGCATCGACCGGGACGGCCGCGGCATGCGGTACTTGATGTGGGTGGAAGAACCGCAGCCCGACTCCCACTTCTACAACACGCATTTTGCCTTTCTGCTGCGTCATGAAGACGGCTCTGTTACGGCCGAGCAGGAAACACATACCATGGGTCTTTTCTCCGAAGCGCAGTGGCTGGAGAGTTTGGCCGCTGTTGGACTGACCGGCGAAATATTGCAGGAGCCCTATGCAGACCAAGGAATACCCTACCTGCAGCTTATTTCCGCCCGACGGCCCGCTCCATAACACGGAATGCCGAAAGCACCCAGAGACAGTTCAAGATAGTACCAAGAACGCACAAATATCTACAAGAAACCTGTTCCGTGATTCTGGTACAATGAGAGCAATTGCTATGGGAAATTGAGGTGATCTGTCTGCAAACCGCGACGATCGAGATCGTATACGCAGAAAGAACCTGTTCATCGTGTTACATCAAGCTTCCGTATATCCGCGCCGTGGCAGAGGAAATCACTGCACGGCATCCCTCTGTCCTGTGGAAAGAAACACCGCTGGCCAGTCTCGAGGAAATCGAGGCCTTCAGGCACCGCAGCGGGACGCAGGCATTTCCGGCTGTGATGGTGGCAGGGCAGACGGTCTCTGCGGGTGTCATTCCCCGCCTCGAAGATGTGGAGGCCTGCCTAGCGGAGTTGAGCGCTCAAAATGGCAGTGACCTGCGGACGCAGCCGTGGAATGACGGCAGCTGCACCGAATGTCAAGGCCCAGCAGGCAGATCATGCTGAGGGCATCATGGGAGGTATGAGCAAACATGACAAAACGCGAAACACTGTTCGCCGCTTTGCGCAATGAAGAAGTAGAACAAGTACCATGGGTTCCGTTTGTGGGCTGCCACGGAGCCAAGTTGCAGGGGGTTTCAGCTGAAACGTATTTCAAATCCACGGAACTGCTGTTTAAGGGTGCAGAACTTGCCTACGAAAAATACGATCCTTCGGGCTTGCCAGCTTTCTTCGATCTGCAGGTAGAAGCCGAAGCCTTAGGCTGCGATGTTCAATACGCAGATACCAATCCGCCTTCGGTGAAAACGCACCCCTTAAGCGACAACCGCAGCATCGAACAGCTCTCCCTGCCGACCAAAGACGACGGCCGCTTTCCGATAGTGCTTGATGCAATCCGCCGAATATCCGTATCCTTAGGCGACAAGATCGGAATCTACGGCCTCATCACCGGTCCATTCACCCTGGCCCTGCATCTGCGCGGCACCAATATCTTCTATGACATGCTCGACGACCCCGGGTATGTACAGGAACTGATGACCTTCTGCACCGACGTGGCTGTGGAGGTCAGCAGAATGTATATGGAAGCCGGCGCCGACATCATTGCCGTGGTGGATCCCATGACGTCGCAGATTTCGGCGTCGGATTTCGAACAGTTCGTATCGCCCCATGCAGAAAAGATCTTCGCATACATTCGTTCTCAGGATAGGTATTCATCATTCTTTGTCTGCGGCAATGCCAAGAACAACATCGAGGCCATGTGCAAGACAAAGCCTGACAACGTTTCCATTGACGAAAACATTCCCTTGGATTATGTCAGAGACATCTGCCGAACGCACGGCATATCCTTCGGAGGCAACATCAAACTTACGCTGTCCATTCTCTTCGGCAGCGTAGCGGACAATATGCGGGACGCCATGAACTGCCTGGATATCGGTGGCAAGAAAGGGTTTATCCTAGCGCCAGGGTGTGATCTTCCCTTTGACTCTCCCGAAGAAAACCTGCAGGCCATTGCGTCAGTGGCCCGAGGTGAGCTTCCGAACCTAGAAGATGACACCAATGCACTGGAAAATATCGATGTAGAACTGCCCGACTATGATCGGGAAGCCCAGGTTATTGTCGATGTGATCACCATTGACTCCGCCTCCTGCGCTCCATGCCAGTATATGGTGGAAGCGGTGGCCCGCAATGTGGAACAGTTTGATGATCAAGCCGTGTACCGCGAACACAAAATCAAAGACAAAGAAGCCGTCGTCGTCATGTCGAAGCTGGGCGTCACCAACATCCCTACAACGGTAATCGACGGGACAGTCAAGTTTGTCAGCCGCATCCCCGATGAACACAGCCTCTACCGGGAAATTGAAGCGGCGGTGGCCGCTAAGCAAAGCCGGCTGTCGCGCTGAACAAGGAAGAAGCCAGGCGGCCTGCCTGGCTTCTTTTACATTACCGAATTGGAATCCGATCTGAGGCTGTCTAGTTTTCGGGATCGTAGATCTTCCAGTTGTCCGGGCGAGCACGGTTGGTGGCCCAGGTGGTTGTGTCGATCTCAGGATCGTCGGGATCCACAGCGGGCTTGCCGATAACAATGGCCATGACAAACACGGTATTTCCTTCTACCGGATACATGTACTCTGGATCATACTCCTCAGCTCCGTACTCACCTACCATGTATCCCCACGCCCTCTTGTCGTCTTCGCTGACGTAGCGGCTGAGGGACTGGTGTTCGCCATCGGCTAAATCGAACGGTGCATATTCGCCGTTGATGGACCCGAAATAATGGGTGTAGTAGCCCAGCGAAGCACCCGCCATGTGAAGCAGAGCACTGGCGGCACCGGTGTCAAAGTACGCATAGTTCGGTGCGTGCTGGTAGGTACCTTCGTAGCCGGTGGCATGGCCCTCTTCTTCCGTAAGTATTTGATCGGCCAACACAATGACAGTCACTGTACCTTCCGTGGCCACGTCTTCTACCGGTGCCCACTGATCACCGATGATACCGCGCTGTTCGTCCACATCCCGGACAGCGATGAAGTACCAAGGGGTCCAATGGACGGCACTCTGCATCTTCATAGCCATGCTGAACATGTGCTCTAGTTCCTCATCGCTCGGTGCGTCGTTGGGATCCTCGGACCAAGCGCCATTTTCTACCGTCTGCCACATCTGGCTGTCGTTGTACCAATCAATGAGCCCTTCCGGATCGAATGCCTGCACCGGAAGCGCCAAGCCTACACAGAGCATTCCCGCCAGCAGAGCAAAAACAATCGATTGACCAAAGCCATTTCTCATCAAATCGCCGCCTTTCATGGGTGAAATTTTCGTGCTGCTCCAGAGTAACAGATTGTAAAAATGGTATCAATTTCCAAGCAGCTCTCTGAGGCCTGCGCTATGCGGCTCACCGCCGCAGCTCGCCCCATTCCACACCCAGCCGGCGACTTCCGAGCACCGCTGTCGCCCCCATTCCATCGGAACTCCGCGGGCCTGCTGCTGTGCGCCTTGACCGACACCTCCGGCCTCTTGACCCATGGCATGAACCGGGAAACGCCTTGACTTTCCTTTGGTAACACCATGGTTTATACTGTTCCTATAAACCGTGCGGAGGTGCAATCCATCTTGGATCGGATCACGACAGAGAACATGCGCTTTGTGGATGCGCTGGGACGAGAACGTATCTTCCATGGCTTGAACCTGGTTTTCAAAGGCGAAAGCTGCAGCGGGCAAACTAACTACATTCCTCCATGGAACGAGACGCTGTTTCAATGGCTGTTTGACCATGGCTTCAATGTAGTTCGTCTGGGCATGGTCTGGGATGCCCTGGAGCCTGAACCGGGGCAAATCGATCAAACCTATCTGAATTGGATAGAACGCATGCTCGATTTAGCTGAACAGCATGGCATATATGTCTATCTGGATATGCACCAGGACCTATTCAGCTGCCGGTTTTCCGATGGCGCCCCTGACTGGGCTACCATGACCGACGGGCTTGACCATGTAACCGGCGAGCTTTGGAGCGACGCCTACCTGTTCAGCCCGGCGGTGCAGCGCGCCTTCGACAGTTTTTGGGCCAATCGCAGGGCTGCCGATGGCATCGGTCTGTTGGACCATTTTGCAAACCTTTGGGTCAGCATAGCCCATCGCTTCCAAGACCACAATGCGCTATTGGGGTTCGACTTTCTCAATGAACCGCATCCCGGCGAAGAGGGCAGGGCTATCGTCCGTTCCCTGATCGATGCTTACATCGAAAAAAGCTCGACCGATTCTGCATCGGAAGACCTGCTGGCCTCGTTGACCAGTGCTGACCTAAGGGCTGCGTTTCTGCGCGACCTGGAAGACCCTGAATTTTTCTCTGCTGTTGCAGCGGCCGCACAACCCATGCTCAAAAGGTTTGACCAGCAGACCCTCGGCCCTTTCTACCAAAGGCTGGCCGATGCCGTCACTCCGGTGTGTCCTGACAAGATCATTATGATGGAAAACAGCTACTTCTCCAACCTGGGCATAGAATGCAGCATACCCAGAATCCAGGGCCAAGACCCGCGAGGGCCTGTGGAGCAGGCCTATGCTCCCCATGGATATGATTTGGTTGTGGACACGCCCCATGTAGTGAATGCAAGCAATGCCCGTGCCGGTGTAATATTCGGCGCCCACCGGCGGGTGCAGGAGCGGCTCGCGGTGCCCGTTATGGTCGGTGAATGGGGCGCCCATGGAATGCATGCCGACGGACTGGACCATATCCGCTTTCTTCTCGACACCTTTGATGCCTTTCAATGGAGCCACACCTATTGGTGCTACCAACCGGGCATGGAAAGCGCCCCCGTTATGGATGTGCTCTGCCGGCCCTATCCGCAAGCGGTGTGCGGATCGATTAAGGAGTACGGCTTCGACGACAGGCAAAATCGCTTGCGCGTAGTTTGGGATGACAGCGGCTCGCCCGGGTTGGAAAGCATCATCTATCTCCACCGGCGGCCCCAACGGATCAACCTCAAGGATGCTGAACTGAGGCCGGCATCTAGGCATTCGGACGGCTTTTTCCTGCACATACCCAGCAGAAGTGAAACCAATAGGGCTCTAAGTGTTCAATTCTAGACACAAGCGGGGACTTCCCGGCACAGTGCCGGCGCAGAGAAAAATCCGCACGGTCCGGCCCAAGGTACCGGCGGGCGGATTGCGACAGCAGGGGGCGCGTCCCGAAAGCGGTCACTGCAGCAGCCGTACCGTTGTTTTACTCTTTCCGTTGATCGAGAAAGCGCAGTACGTACTCCCACGTCTGTTCCCGTTCATAGATGCTGCTGTGATCGCCCTCCTCCACCCAGTCCAGAGTCACTGGGCCTCCCCAATGCTGCAGGAGCGCCATACTGCGCTGGGGAAGAATGACTTTATCCTGGGCGCCGATGACCGCCATCACTGGCACAGTAATGGATTGGGCCTGCGAGCGAACATCGAACGATTCCCGCAGCAGCCAGGTCGTGGGCAGAATCGGCACAAAATCGTCCGCCACCCCTCCAGCGATGCGATCATACGGTGAATACAAAATGACACCCACCGCCGGCCGTTCTGCCGCTGTGTGCACAGCCGCACCGGTACCGAGGCTTCCACCCCAGGTCACGATGCGGTTGGAATCCACATCGTCCCTGCCTGCCAAGTGATCGTAGATTGTCAGGGCGTCTCGGAACAGACGCTCCTGCGAAGGCTCGCCGCCGCTCATGCCATAACCGCGATAATCCACCACGGCCGCAGACCAGTCCTGAAACTTCCGGGCTCGCTCCACGGTTTCCGCTGCCGTCTCGCTCTGTCCGTAAAACATCAAAACCAAAGGGCGGGGTTTGTCCGCCTTGCCTTGGACCAGCCAACCGTGGAGTTCCGTACCATCGTCCGCCGCAATCTGCAGTTCCTCAAGCCGAGGGTCCCGGCGGAGCCTGGCCAAGGTCTCGTCTTCCACTGGACCGGGCCTGTAAATCAGATGATCCTGGGCAGACCATAAAAGCAGCCCAAAGAGCACGGCAGCTACAGTCAACCCCGCCAAAGCTTGAGTCCCCCGAATTAGCAATCTGCTGTTCCTGCGCCGGCCCCAGAAATACAAAAAACCCGCTGCCAACAAGGCAAAGGCGGGCCAGAACTCCACTCCGGCATAGGCACTGGGAGAAGACCAAGGCAAATCGTCAAACCTGCGCAGAATAGCAATCACCAGATACAAAGCACAGGCCGCGGCGGCGAATGCCGACAGCAGCCATTTCCCATGCTTTTGCCGTCCTCCGGGCTTTTCCACCGCAGATCCTCCTTCGAGCACTACATCGACGAGGCCGCCAGACGCTGCTCTTTGCGCCTTTGCATCAGTCGTACCATGTCTCGGGATGTAATTTCCCGAGCGCCCATGGCCACTGCGTGCTCGCGGCTGCTTGGTTGTAAATCATAGTGCCATTTATACCCTTTATCCTGAAACCAGCGGCGTTCAAGGCCAAGCTGACCGGCAAAGCGGTGCAGTTCCCTTTCGGTATCCGCGGTCAAATGGCACCATAGACGGCCTTTATAATGCCGCAGTTGATCAACATACACCATGCCGTCACCACCAACCGATAAAATCTGCGTTTAACGAGCGGAAACCCGGAAGACCGGGTCTCGCTCACAAGCCATCTTCTTTGGGCGGAAAGATGGTATATTGTTGATTTCGACACCTCTTGGCGTTCTCCTTCCTGTTTTTTAAATCCGGAGCCGAGCCAGTGTGCGCTAACCTTCCATGAGCTGGTAAATCTGCGGCAGGTCAAAAACCGTAATGATGCCCAATGGTTTCTGATCGCTGCTACCGTCTTCTGTGATCAGAACGGCCTGCAGGCGGTGTCCTTCATGGCCGGCCTCCTCAAAAAGGTCTATGACCCGGAAAATGGGGCAGGTTCGGGCAACAAAGGCATAGGAACGGCCATTGCCCACATACTCCAAGACGGCAGCCACCGTTTGTTCGTCCACAGGCTCGCGGCTTTTCTGGAGATGGTCACCGAGCCAATGGGTAACACCTTCCGCCGTCAGCAGACCGCGGAAGGCATCCCCATCATACACGGGCATTTTCGAAAATCGGTGTTTGTACATGATGCTGGCCGCTTTGCCGACGGTATCATCGCCGCGGCAAGTTACCACATCGCCCATGAAGCTGTCTTCGACCTTGGGCGGCGCACACAGCAACTGTAAGATGTGTTCGAGCCGTTCAACGATCTCACGGTGGGGTTCGGCAATGGGCTCGTTGTTGAGCCGCTCATGGACTATGACATTGCGGAGATCCGCATAGTGTTTGAGCTCGTCGGCGGTGTCGTGCACGACTGCGTTTTTGGGAGCAGCCCCATTGACCAATTGGTAAAATGGCCTATGGCTCTTTGGTTCAACAATACTGCGCAATTGCTGCTCAATGCCGATAAAGGCATCCAAAAATCGCCGCGACAGTTCACGGTTCATGGGTCAACCTCCTAGCGTGGGCCGGCATACCTATTGTCCGCGTCAGACCCAATCGATCCGCAGCAGTTCTTCGATCCAATGGGCCACATCTTGCAGTACACCAATGTCCAAGAGATGCATACCATCCTTCTCGGTGTGAATGACCGTGTCAATGAGATTAAAAACACCTTTTGAAGTCAGTGCCGCCGTGGGAACGCCCTGCATGGCAAAGAGCATATGGTCTCCCTGCGGCCACGGATCGAGAGCCTGCACGGAGCTTCGCCCCACCGCGTTCACGGGATCGGGCCATCGTTCGGGCCAGCAAAAAACAGCTGCGCCCTGGGGGCTTCCCCGCAGACCCACTCCGTCAACATTCAAAGCCCACTGGTATGGGCTCGGGTCCTGCAGACGGGAATCGTAATATACTGTTTCGCCTGGATTGGAGTAATAGTCTTCACCGTTAAAGAAGACAAACTCCAGATGCCCGCCGGCCTTCTTCACCGCCGGCTGCCCAGCCAAGGCCAAAAGGACGGCCGTACCGGATGCGTTGTCCAGGGCCCCTGGTGTGGTCGGCTTGGTGTCAAAATGGGCGCTCAGCACCCTTGTCCCGCCTTCGGACCCGACGGTGCCGATGATATTCTCTCCGTGGGAACACCGCCTCCGAGTACCGATGAAAAGGCGCGCCATGGTGCCGGCCAGATGCCGCAGAACGTCCAACTTGTTTCCGGGAACTACGGCGCAGGGAATGTCAAAATCACCATCTTCAATGATGGGCACGGCCCGGTCAGGGTCGAAACTGACCGTGATAATTCCCGACGGGCGACATGCCTCCAGGCCTGCTAGGATGTCCTGGTGCCGCTGGGGATTGTAAAAACGGAAATTCTTGGGGCTCAGGGCTTCTTTCGTAAGATCACCGTGCAGAACTAGAACTAAACCCGGTCCGTCCACCGACTGCAGTTCCGCCATACTTCCAACCAATCGGATTTCACCTTTGCTGTCACAGGGAGCCGAATAATCAGAGGCGACCAGTGCCAGTTTCTGTTCCTCGGCAACCAAAACCGCCGGGCCGGTATGCCAATCCAGGCAGCGGAATTTCTGTTTCTTCACCCCGTATCCTGACTGGGACAGCGTTTGCTCCAGATAGGAGGCAGCCTGCTGGTTGTACCATGAGCCCGTGGGGCGTGCACCAATGTCGTTCACCAAAACATCAAGATGCCGTTGAATCTCAGCTCTGCGCACAGCCATGGCTGGATCCTCCTTTGCTTAGCGGGCCTGCTGGCCGGACAGTGGATTTGGTCGCTGTCATAGGCAGGGATTGCGAACGGCCTAACAGAATATTATCATAGTTGACGCTTAGTGTCATGGTTGTTCGGAAGGGGGAGCCAGCATGCAGTGGAAAGAGAACCGGTCCCTGCTCAACTGTTCGGTTGAGCTGCAGCGGGCCAGGAGCCATGCCGCCGAAGGCAGGGAGCAGCCGGAACATCAAGCGGCCATACAGGGCCGAATCGTCCGGACAGACCGGCAGCATATATGGGTGGAGATCACGACGGCTGCTTCAGAGGAGGATCTACGCGGAACGGATGTCCATGTTGCGCTCTATGATAGCGACGGCGGTACAGGTTCCTTTGCGGCGCGGGTCCTCGAGCAAAGTGACCAAGGCAGCAGGCAAATGCTTGCCCTGCAGTACCCGGCTGTCATCGAAAGCTCTGACCAACGCCAGCATCCGCGGGCCGATGCCCGGATCAGTGCTTCTCTCTATCATATTTCAACAAAAGGTGTGCTCCGTCCTTTTAAAGAGCGCCGCCGCAATCTGGCCGCCGTAATACGGGACCTGAACGAAACCGGCACCCAAATTCTGACCACGGCCGAGCTTCCCAGTGAAGCACGGGTGGTAGTGGACTTCTCCTTCCGAGGCGTCCGCTTCCAAGAACCGGCCGACGTCATGTGGAGCCGTTTTGCTTCAGGCCACTTCCTCTACGGGCTTCGGTTTTCCCAGCCCAACTTCGTCCTCCAGGACATGCTTCGGGCCCAATCTGTATCCACTGGAGAGGACAACCCCCCGGATCGCCGCGCATAAGCAACCTCGCTAAGGGAGGAATGGGCTGTGTTCAAAACACTCAAGGCCGTACTCCGGGATGCCAACCGCCGTACGGCTCAGTTTTTCTATGGCTCCTGGCCGTGGGGAATGGCAGTGGCCTTTGTCTGCCTGGCAGCTCTCTTGACAATCCTCGGCCACCAGGTCATGTTTGGCTTGGGGCCGTTGTTGGACCCGATCTTGACCATCTTTTTCGGCTTTCTGCTGGTGTTTCTGTCAGCGGCCCTTTTTGATCTGATTTTGACACTGCTCACCGCTCCGCCGCGACGGCTTGTGGTGGTTTTTGCCGGCGCTGCGGCATTGATCGTCGGCACGCTATCCGCAATCCATGCCGCTCTTTGGCAGGCCGTAGTGTTTGCAGCTGGGTTCTTAATGCTGCAGCTGGTCTTCGGCGGTGCCGCAAAACACCTATGGCTGAGCCGACACAAACTGCTTCCGCTGCTCCTATTCCTGGCCGTCCTTGCTGTCAACGCAGGGTTTGTTTTCTGGCTGGCCTATCCCGGCCCTGAAGGCGAACCCTTTCCCCAGTGGCAGATGAGGGCAGAACCCATGGAGGACGTCGCCGATCCCGGCCAGAAGGGACCCTATTCCACGGCTGGTTTCACCTATGGCAGCGGTGTCACAGATCGTTATCGGGAATTTGCCAGCGGGGCATCGTACATCACCGATCCGGTGGATGCCAGCCGCTTTTTGCCGAAACTGTCAGGATGGCGTCAGCGGCTGCGTGCGCTGTATTGGGGCTTCGATCAGACCAGCTTCCCGGTTAACGGCCGTGTCTGGTACCCGGAGGGCCAAGGCCCTTTCCCTTTAGTTCTGATGGTACACGGCAATCATGCCATGGAACGGGACTCCAGTGCCGGCTACGATTATCTCGGAGAGTTTCTTGCCAGCCGCGGCTATATCTTTGTGTCCGTAGACCAGAACTTCCTCAACGGTTCCTGGTCGGGGTCCATTGGTCGAGAGAACGATGCACGAGCCTGGATGCTGTTAAAGCATCTGCAGCAGTGGCAGGCTTGGACTAATAGTGAAGAACACCGGCTGGCCGATAAGGTAGACATGGATAACCTGGCCCTCATAGGGCATTCCCGGGGCGGCGAGGCCGCAGCCACGGCAGCGGCCTTCAACAGACTTCCCTATTATCCCGATAACGCTGCAGAAAGCTTTGATTTTGGTTTTTCCATTGACACTGTTGTCGCCATTGCTCCCAGTGATGGGCAGTACAAACCGGCCAACATGTTAGTTCCATTGGAGAACTTCAATTATCTTGTGCTGCAGGGCAGTCTCGACAGCGATGTCCATCTGTTCATGGGGCAGAGCCCTTACCAGCGGCTGCAGTTCAATGACAATACAGATTATGCCAAGGCAGCCGTTTTTATCCACGGCGCCAACCACGGCCAATTCAACACCCAATGGGGACGAAGGGATCATCGTCTGCCGCGGGGGTTTGTCCTCAACACCCGCAGAATTATGGAACCGGAGCTGCAGCGCGCTCTGGCCCAGACCTACATCGGCGCCTTTCTCGATGCCTGCATCCATGGAGAGGAGCAGTATCTGCAGTTGTTTCGCTACCCGGGAACCATCGAGGAGTCCGGCTTGGGTGTTCAGGTCATTACCCAGTACCAAGACGCAAGCTGGGATGTCATTGCCGACTTCAGCGAAGGCATCGACTTGTCAACCACAACAAGAGCCGGCGGCGAAATCACGGCCGAAGGATGGACACAGTGGCGGCAGAAAAACCCCCGGGAAACCAGCATATCGGCTGTGGATGCCCAGCTGGCGGAGTTCCGTTGGAACACCCCCGAAGCACGCTTTCGCATGGAATTTGCGGAACCAATCATCGTCGAAGAACCGGAATCTGCGGTCTTGGCCATCACAGCAGCCGACGCCAGGGCCCCCCAGGAAAATTTACAACCCCTGAACTTTACGATTGTACTCGAAAATGACAATGGTGAAACAATGGAAATGCTCCTGGAGGAGGCAGGGCAGATGCCCCTGACCAAAAATCGGCAGCTGGCTAAAGCGTCTTTCATCGAATCCGCCTTCGCCGGCCCCTACGAAGTTGTTCCCCAGACATTTTTGTTTGATCTGAACCCAGCCTGGGAACATGAGTGGAGGGCCGTGGAGCTGCGCTTCGATCAGTCGCCGCAGGGAAAGGTCTGGATCGAACGCATTGGCCTTCTGCGAAAGTCCTGGTGAAACATCGAGTAGGAGGCGGGATTACCGGCCTCCTACTCGATGGGGTTATTCTTTTCAACAGCGGGGAGCGGCAGACCCGAACGCAGCCGCCGCGCAGTGACGGCCGGCCCGGCGAACCGTCCGCCGATCAGCTGTCACCTTGACGGGGGAGAGCTATGAACTCACGAATGCGGAAGTCAAGATAGCTGTGGGCATAGGCTGGTCTTGCCACGATGGCGGTATCGGCACCGCCCTTCCAGCCTCCCAGCGAAACAACTTCCTGCTGCATGTCCAAGTGGCCGGCATCGGCGGCCATAAGAATGCTCTCCACAGCCACCTTAGTTCCGGTGGAAATCGTCTTGTAGGTTTGGGCAATGATCTCGACCATGGGCATACCGCCCATTTCTCGCTGAACGGCACTGGCCACAGAGCCGCCGAGGCTGTGAACGCCCTGGTAAAACACAACACCCCGTTCTTTGGCTGCTGCAAGGATCTCGGGGTTCGGCGCCAAGATTTTGCCAGCGGGGCGCTGCACATAGATGGTTTCGTCCACCGCATGCATAAGTACGCCGACAATGGTCTTCATATGGGGCAGCTGTTCGGCGCAGTCCAATGCCGTTTGTCCTGTGGTCGTGGCCACGACCAGCTGGTCAACACCCAGTTCAAGACTGCGTTCTTTGACGGCAGCCAGCGTCTCTTCTGTGTTGTGTACACCTGCCCTTTCAAAAAGCCGAGTGGTAATCTGGATAGGATCCCCTCCCCTAGGATTTCTTTCAGCGTATCAAAGCGGGAAAGAAAACGCAAATGGGCTGCCCATAGTGCAAGGGCAGCCCTTGGTGCTTCTATGCCAGATGTTCAAACAGCTCCAGGCGTTCGCCGTCGGGGCCCTTAAAGAAGATAGTTTTGGCGCCTCCGCAGATGTCGGCCGTTGATGGTTCCTCGGATTCAACGGCAACTCCTTGAGCCGTCAAGGCCTTTGCTATCTCGTCAATACCGCTCACCGCCATGGCAATATGATCGACACGTCCATGCTGCCGGTCCTTAATGGTGCTTACATCGGCCGGCTGGATTAACTCAATGACGCAACTGCCTGCTTTTAGAAAAGCCAACCGTGTAGAACCATTCGGCTGCTCCAATACTTCTTCATTGGTCAACTGAAAGCCCAGTGTATTGATGTAGAAATCCTTTGCACGATCGATATCCTGTGAAAACACGCCGATATGGGCCAATCCCTGGATGATTCCCTCTGCCAACATAACCGCTCCCTTGTCCAAAGATTTGTCACAGAGACATACTTCGCTGCTGCAAACGGAAGTCCTCCACCTAAAGGGGCTACTCTACCGCCGGGAGCATATCGCCATAGCCTTCGTCCTCCATCTCTTCTAGCGGGACAAAGCGCAGCGCAGCACTGTTGATGCAGTAGCGCATGCCGCCGCATTCCTCGGGCCCATCGGCAAACACATGGCCGAGATGGGAATCCCCCACACGGCTGCGAACTTCCGTCCGGACCATGCCGTGGCTTGTATCCCGTGTATACACAATGACCTCAGGATCAATGGGTTTGGTAAAGGCCGGCCAGCCGGAGCCGGAAGCATACTTGTCCCGGGAAGAAAACAGCGGTTCACCGGTGACGATGTCCACATAGATGCCTGGCTCAAAGTGATCATCGTAGATGTTGGCAAAAGGACGCTCCGTGCCGTCTTCTTGGGTTACATGATACTGCATGCGGGTCAACTGTTCTTTCAGAGTTTCGGGATCCGGTTTTTCATAGGCTGTCTCGTCTACAGTGACCAATCCAACCTCGGTACAAGGGGGTTCTTCGGCAGCGGCTGTGGCGGATATTCCCGAAAAAAGAAGTAAAAACAGGAGCCCGAACAGCCAAAACGTATGAACTACGCGTTTCATGAACACACCTTCCTTTCATGGATCTACCTATATTATACACCAAGGAATCCGCGAATGAGAAGCATTATCTGTATTCAGTGGACAAAATGTGCTGGGTGCAGTAAAATAAGAAGCAGTTTCTGGGGCGCCATGGAAGGGGAACGTTATGCTTAAGCGAGTGTTCAAAATACTGGTCGCTGCAGTACTGGCGGCAGCTGCTTTGGCCATGGTTCTGGTTACTGTTCATACCTATACCATCATCGACGGCATGGTGTCCGTGCGGGTGGAACCGGAGCGGAACTGGCCCGATGAGGTAGAAGAAGCCGTCGAAGCGCTGGAACTGGGCACCGAAAACGACATTGAGCTGCACGCGTGGCATCTTGCCGCCGATGATCCCGAGGGTGTCGTCATCCTTCTCCACGGTATGCATGGAGTGGATGCGTCGTCTATGATCCCCTTCGGCCTGCCGCTTTGGGAAGCAGGTTATGAAGTGTTCGCCCTGGACATGCGTGCCCATGGGGAAAGCGGCGGCAGCGAAATCGGCCTCGGCTATACAGAGGTGGAAGACGTAACCGCACTGCTGGACTGGATTTCGGCCCAGGAAGAATATGTTGGTCTCCATACTACCCTGGTCGGATATTCCATGGGCGGCGCGGCAGCCATTAACACGGCGGCCATCCGGCCGGACGTTCGGAACGTGATCAGCATCAGCTCCTATGCGTCCTACGAGGAGACCTTTGCCGATGTCCTCCGTGCCGAACAAATCCCAGAACCCATTGTATGGATGTATCGGGCCGCTGTGCGCTTCGAGCTTCGCAGACGCTACGGAGTTTCCCCAACCGACTACAGCCCCGTGAACCGTGTAGTGCACCTAGATGGTGCCCATCTGCTTCTAATCCACGGTGCCGAGGACGAGCAAATTGGCGTCCGCCAAGGGAAGATGCTGCACAAGGCCGCTGAAGACAGCACCCTGTGGGTTCTTCCCGGGGAGGGTCACGGTGTCATACAGACCGTGTTTGCAGACAGCGACCACCGACAAGGTATCTTCGAGTTTCTGCAGGAACTCTCACAATGATCCCGAGTTCACCGCGGAAAATCTCTAAATCATAGGAGTGAAATCATTGCTCATTGATATGCATGTGCACACCAGCCGGTACAGCCCTTGCGGAAGGGCAGCCCCCGAAACCATGGCAGCCGCCGCGATGGATGCGGGCCTTGACGCCATGGTTCTCACGGAACATGACAAAATCTGGCCTTATGATCACTGGTACCGTCTGCAGCGGCAGTTTCCGTCACTAAAAGTTTTCCGGGGGATTGAAGTTACCAGCCTTCATGGGGAGCACTATTTGGTTATCGGCATGCTTGAACCAGGCCTATTCTGGGAGTTTATCGACGAGCCTACACTTTTCGAGACCGTCGAAGAAAACCAGGCGGCGATCATCCATGCACATCCCTTCCGCTACAGGGACAAACTCGTGCCGGAAGTACTCCACCGCCGTCCGCATGCCGTCGAATACATGTCGAATAATGTCCGCCCTGATATGCAGCCTTTAATCAAACAACTGGCCAGGCATCACGGCTGCGGGCTTACAGCTGCTTCCGATGCCCATGATGCAGAAGTGGTGGGCCTGTACGCCGTCCAACTGCCCGATTGGCCGGAAACCGAACAGCAGCTGGCTCATACGCTGCGCACACAAAGTCACAAACTGAAACTGGTGGAACCTCGTTCCAAAGCGGCCGGGCAGTAAGGCAGAGCCCGGCTGAAGAAAGACCCTCCGCGCTCCCATGGTCCGCGGAGGGTCTTTGTATGAACGAGGCCCAGCTTTCCCGGCCAGCGGCTTACCTATCGCCTTCTGCGTCTTCAAAGAGCGCCGCTGCCCGCTCCCGGTCCAACGGCCGTATGTCCGGAAGCGGCAGCCGCTCCTCAACCGGCGCAAGCGCCGGGAACGGTGCATGCGGTTCCGTTTGATACCAATACGCAGTACTTGAGTAATCATCGCTGCGGTGATTGTTGTGCCCGTGTTCTATGGTCACCTTTATGGACTGCTCAAACATGATGGGATCGAGAATGTGGTAGCGGTAAAAGCAGATTTTTCCCGCCCAGTTGTCCTTGCCGCCCAGTATGATTCCGTGGTACGGTGTACAGATTTCCTGCTGCGGACACCAGGCGGTATTGAAGTAATCTTCCATGCCTGTGCCATGAAGGCTGGGAGGCCATGATTCGCCGTCAATGAAGATCATGTCGTCACCCTCGCCGTACCAGTTCCATTGATCTGTCATTCGCTGGTTGTGGATATTCAGATTACAGCCGACATAGTGGCCCCGGCCCTTGGCTTCCAGTAAAACGTAGTTTCCCAATCCCGTAGTGTTCCTGCCCCCGAACTCGAAATATTCATTGCTGAGACCTGAATCATCGATCCCGTCTGTCAGCCGTTCCTGGCGCCACTGTGCGTGGAAGCGCAGTTCATCGTTCTTCACTGGGCGCTCGTCATAGTCCACGTAATAATAAAGGCGCACCGGCCCCTCGGCCTGGTTTTCCACCGTCACCCGGGCCCCATGCGAAAAGGGCATGGGGAAATAGCAGTTCCAGGCCCGCCCGTCCTGGGGGCTCATGGTTAAAGCTGCAGAAGAGAAGTTCTTGGTGACACCGTGTCCTAAACCAAAAAAGTCACCAATCGGCGCCTCCACACTAGGTGTGTCCTCCCCGTCCCAATACATCCGCAGCACCACTTTGCGGGGCAGGTATGGCTCTTCGGGCTGCTCCATGGACGCTAGGGTAACCCAAATGTGGGTAATCGCTCCCGAAACTTCAACGGCCGCGGCTTCAAAGCACTCTTGCGGATCCAAAACAACAAAATCCGCGTTGCCGCCCGTACGGTCAAAACTGGATTGACGCCTCCGCCGTCCGTTTTTCGCTGTGCTTAGGTTTTGCAGAGCACCATCGTTCACAGTCGCTTCCCCCTATCCGAAAAATGCATGCCAGTCCTCAGTTTTTGGACTCTATGCCCATGGCGGCAGGCCTGCCGCCGATCTGCGCGTGTGGGTGCAGTCATTGACCGTGCAGACATGCACGAACTCGCTGGTGATATCCAATACATTGATGCAGCCGTTGTCCTGGCGAAAGCGAAAGGGCCACGATGCCTTGACACCCAGCGCCGCCCGGAGGATAAAGTTGTTGAAGGTCCCGTGGGAAAACACGGCCACAGTCTCTCCGGGATACTGCCCAAAAAGGCGTTCCAATACGTGCCGCGCCCGCTGGGCAGCTTGATCTGTCTCTTCTTTGCCTGCATACACCCAGCCCCGTTCCGAGAAATCTGGGCCAAAACGGGCCTCCGGAAACTGCAGTTCCAGTTCAGACCGCTTCGGACCCACGTAGCGCCCTCGGTCACGAACTTCCACCAAGGCAAGCCAGACCTCCACGGAGAAGTGCAGCTTCTGCGCCAATGGCTGGGCTGTCGACAGGCACCGCACCAAGGGGCTAGAAACAATATGTTCGATGGAAAACTGGGCCAGATAGTGTCCAGTCTCGGCCGCTTGTTCCTTCCCCAGTGTGGTCAAAGGGGGATCGGGCATATCGTCCTCGACAATGTTGCCCATGGATTGGCCGTGACGAACCAGAATGAGCCGCAACTACATCACGTCCTTCCCGGAAATGGCTTGGATGGAGGAGCAGGAAGGGACAGAAACGGAAGTTTCCATCCCCACGCGTCTTAACTTCCGTACACGGGGCCTAAGGTCTGGCATGCGCGGTAGTCTGCTCCTTCGGCATCCGCAGTGCCGAATGCAGCCCAAACACTGGGGCGGAAAATCCTATCGTCCGGCACATTGTGCATGGCCACGGGGATCCGCAGCATCGAGGCCAGCGTAATCAGATCCGCTCCAATATGGCCATAGCTAAAGGAGCCGTGGTTTGCTCCCCAGTTGGCCATGACGGAGTACACATCGGCAAAGGATCCTTCACCGGTCAGATTGGGCACAAACCAAGTCGTCGGCCACGTCGGGTTTGTCCGTTCGTCCAGGGCCTGGTGGATATCATCGGGCAGATCCACGGTATAGCCTTCTGCGATATGCAGGACGGGCCCCAAGCCTTTGATCAAATTGACCCGGGACATGGTGACGGGCATTCCGCCCTTGGTGGCGAAATCCGTGGAAAACCCGCCGCCCCGGAAGTACCCTATGTCACCGGGACGCCATGACGTGGCACTGAGGCACTTTTCTACTTCCTCTTCTGTTATCTCCCAGTACGGTTTCATCACCGGCTGGCCATCCCGGGACTGCTGGCCTGTCCCGTCCAAAGCCGCGGGGCCGGAGTTTACCAGATGGATGAGGCCGTTCCCCGCTCTGCCGGTCAGGCGCCGGCCAACCGCCTTTTCCACCGCTTCCGGACTCCAATAGGTACGGACATCGGCGAATACCTGGGCCGTATTAGTAAGCAGGTGGCCGAACAGCATGACCACAGCGTTGAGGCTGTCGTTTTCTGTCGCTACAATATACGCCTCTCGAATACCGTTCCAATCAAACGACGAATTAAGAATTGCTTCCATGAAATCGCCGTTGGGAAAGTGATCCGTCCACTGCCGCTGCCCCTGAAACCCCGACGCAATAGCATTGTGCCCTAACGCTTCTTCGCCGAACCCCAATTCGTCGAGCTTCGGATTTCCAATCATCAGATCCCTGGCAATAAGAGCCATCTTAACCACGAACTCCCAATCACGATCCTTTTGTTCACGGGTGCGCTGCTGGTCGGCGGGATTGTCATCGGATCCCTCTCGGCAGTGCTGCTTGACCCACTGCAGAGCCTCTTTGTACTCGTCCGGATCATAGATCCCCTCGTCAACACGGCGTATGAACTCGGACATGTCCACGTACTCGGTGCGCATATCCAGATAATCCTGGAAGAAGTCCGCATCGACCATTGAACCGGCAATACCCATGGAGACAGAGCCCATGGCTAGATAGGATTTGCCCCGCATGGTGGCCGCTGCAATACCTGCCCGCACAAATCGCAGTATTTTTTCGCGTACATCATCGGGGATATCGGTATCGCCTGCTTCCTGAACATCGCGGCCGTAGATGCCAAAGGCCGGCAGCCCCTTCTGGTTGTGGGCTGCCAGAACAGCAGCTAAGTAAACGGCACCGGGCCGTTCCGTACCGTTGAAGCCCCACACCGCTTTGGGAATCAAGGGATCCATGTCCATCGTCTCTGACCCGTAGCACCAGCAGGGTGTAACTGTCAATGACACCCCTACACCTTCACGCTTGAATTTCTCGGCCGTCTGGGCAGCTTCTGCTGCGCCGCCAATGCAGGTGTCGGCGATGACACACTCCACGGCGGCTCCGTTGGAATGTTTGAGGTTGTCTTCAATCAACCGGGCTGCCGATCGGGCCATGTTCATCGTCTGTTCTTCCAACTCCTCGCGGACACCCCGCCGTCGGCCGTCAATGGTTGGGCGGATGCCGACTTTCGGCAGGGAATCCTGGTAGCGGTACATGGGTTCCTGTGGGTTGGCCATTTGTCTCGATTTCCCCTTTCGCTTGTCTTTGTGCATTACCAAAGGTTCAATATGCCAAGCAGCAATTCGAAAAAAGCGGCCGGAAACGGCCATGGGCCATTGTACATCCACTGGTTGGGCAGGAGATGCTTAGAGCTGGCTTCCCACCGCAGCGCCGGACGAAGAAGCCTTAGTTGAGAAACCCGCGGCTGCGGAGGGCTTCTTTCGTTTCGCGGCGGCGGAGATCGGTGATGCGTCCAATGGGGGGACGAGCGATACCGGCGGGAATCCCCCGCATGGTCAGGCATTCCTTGTAAATGCTAAGCGGCGCCCCGAACTGCAGCAGGGAACAAAGGTCAACAATCCGTTCTTGTATGGCAACTGCCTCTTCCGGCCGTCCTTCTTGATGGCACCGGTACAGTTCCAAATACGGTTCCGGAAAAACGCCGGCAAACGAAGAAACAGCTCCCACAGCGCCGCCCGAAAGGCCGCGGTGAACCAGGGGATCCATGCCGACCATGACGTCAAACTCTTCGCTCTGCAGCTGCAGCAGACCGTCAAGGTACGCTTGGTCTCCGCTGCTGTCTTTGATTCCGGCAATACGCTCCGACTGGGACAATTTCCTTACGACCTCCAGGCTGATGCTGTTGCCGGCATGCGACGGTATGTTATAGAAATAAATCGGTATTCGCTCCGTATTTTCCAAGATCGATGTGTAGTAGCCTAGGAGCTCTTCATCGGAGTACGGGTAATAAAAGGGTGTAACGATGGAAACCGCGGCGGCACCCTCTTCTTCTGCAAACCGAGTCAAGAGTATCGTGTCCTCCGCTGTAATCGCCCCAGTATGGGCCAAGACTGGGATTTTTCCATCCACATGCCGGCAGACCACAGCTAGAAGATGCTGCCGTTCGCTGCGGGTAAGCAGTACCCCTTCTCCGGCCGTCCCCGCTGGAAACACTCCGTGAACGCCCTGTTCCACCAAAAAATCCAGCAGATCCCGCACCACCCCGTCATCGACGGCCCCAGTAGAGGCATCCATTGGACTGACCATAGCGGGATAGATACCCTTTATCAACCCCATATACTCCCTCCTGTCTGTTTTTGCATCAGCCATAGCTATGGGCGTCAAAACAACTTCCTCTGACCATACCATTCCTTCAAGGGCACATGTCCCTGTACATCCAAAAGCCTGTACAAAAAGCGGTAACAGCGGCGCACCGGCTGCAGATCCGGCAACGGAAGAACAGACGCATAGCCTTCCGCGAACAATGCAGCACTGGCCGGATCCATGACATATTCCAACCCGATCAGGTCTAGTTCCCGCGGTGCCAGAACATAGGCCTCGGTGTCCACCACGGCCGTTATACGCGTGCCATCGGTCAAAAATTGCGTCGGATCCATATCCACCAGAACCAAACTTGTCTGGACCACGTCAGGCAGAGCGCCGGCGAGGCACTGGATCTCCCCCAGTTCCTTCCGCATCGGCGGGCACTGCCCGTAAAACTTCCCCACCAACGCAGCCATGGTCTGCACCATGTCTGTGTGGAAACATGGAGCTGGCTCCTTTTTTGTCCCGGCGGGATTGCCGTAGTGGCTGAAGGTCTGGCTGTGAACAGAAGCAAGCCAACGGCCAAATTCCCGCAGCAGCTCCGACGGCTGGCCAGAAAAAGATTGCAGAGCTTCCCCGGGCATCCGCTGCACAACCACGTATTCCCGTCCGTCTAAGACCGTGCGCCGCAGAATGCGGGGACAGGCGATGGGCCCGCAGCCGGCTAAAAGCCATGCCGCGGCTTCCATATGAACAGACTGGCGCGGGTCCAAACCAAACAGGCGCCAACAGCCCCACCAGAACTCGTTGTCTGGAGCCGTATGCCAGCGGGAGGCGCGCACAACGGCTTCCTCACGTTCCGTCTCCACCAACCACACATCGCTGGCATGCCCGGAGTAACCGGGTTCCATATATGTCACTTTCTGCAACGGTGCCGAGAACAAAGCTTGCAGAACTTCGCGTTCCTCCATCACGCTACAACCTCCTGGCTGCGCCGCCTGTCCTTGGGGTAAAGTGTCATAGAAAGAGCCTGCGGCCGGTGCAGCAATCCTCTGCAGCTGCCAATTCATCACCGCTGCCAAGGGAGAGCGCAGGAACTGCAATAATTCTAGTTAGATATTTCGATACCCGGGTTGTGTTCACCTTTTCCCAAGATTTTTGTAAGAGGTTTCTATGTCTGGCCATAGAATGATTGCAACAGCGGTCTGTTTCAAACCGCAGAAAAACGCAGTGTTTGGAGGGACACAATCCATGAAGCAGAGCATAGATTGGCAGGCGTTAAAGCAACGGTTCACCCTTTGGTGGGAGCATAGGCCTATGGATCGCCCCTTGATCCGTTTGATGATACCGCCAGCGGACCCGCCGCGCCTTCCTGCGGATCTGGAAGAACGATGGCTGGATCCCGACGGCGTACTGCAGCGCAATCGGGAATCCAACCAGAAAACAATCTTCTTAGCCGAATCCTACCCTGACTACTGGGCCAATCTAGGCCCGGGCAGTTTCGGTACCTTTCTAGGCGCAAAACCGCAGCTGCTCCCCGATACCATTTGGTATCAGCCGTGTTTTTCTTCGCTGGAAGAGGTAGAACCCAAGCTGGACAAGGAATCCCGCTGGTGGCAGTGGAGCCTGTCCATGACGCGGCGGGCCTGCGAAGGAGCTGACGGTACGTACTTGGTGTCCGTTCCCGACTTGGTGGAAAACCTCGATACCCTGGCCGCCCTTGTCGGCACAGAGCAGGTTCTGTATGGATTGATGGACAAACCCGGGGAGATCACCCGTATCCAGGAAGCACTGCTTCCCCTGTGGGAAGAGGCCTTCCAAGCCCACTATGACATTGTCAAGGACCGGGAAGGCTGGAATTCCTTTGCCGCATTCGGCATTTTCGGCCCCGGCCGCACGGCGAAACTACAGTGCGACCTCTCGGCCATGATCTCGGAGTCCATGTTCGATCAGTTCGTCGTTCCCTACCTGGAACAACAGTGCCGGTGGCTGGACTACTCCATATACCATTTGGACGGACCGGGGGCTGTACATCATCTCCCTTCGCTCCTGGGTATAGACGCCCTGCAATGCATTCAGTGGACTCCAGGAGCCGGCAATCCCGAAGGCGGTGACCCGGTTTGGGACGACATCTACCGCCGATCATTGGATGCAGGCAAAAACATTGAAGCCATGATGCCCATTGCGCAGGTGCGCGATTTCGTCAAGCGCTTCGGCAGCCGCGGCGTATTCATCAATACCACCGCCAGCAGCCAAGAGGAAGGCGAAGCGCTGTTGCTGGATCTAGAACGGCTCTAGAAGATGCCGGTTTTTTCCGATTCCCACTAACACTTTCCAGCAGCATAATCCGCAGCAACCGGCGGATCAACACCACCGAACCTGGCCTCGCCAGGTTCTTTTCTGTTCTATCCCCACCCGCCCTCCAAGCAGAGAGTCTTGGAAGGTACTGTCAGAGGTAGCCTCTTACGCGATGGCCCGCAGAGGGCGCCCCCGCAGCAGAAATTGCGCCGGCCATGGCAGTGCCAGTGTAGGCTCCAAGCCACGAAACCGAAGTCTTCTGAAAGACTGTCAAAGTGCGTCACATGGCCTTCTTGTGGACAATATTGGCCACTGGTGCATCACGGCCTTGATTGGAGTATAATAGAGTTAACATGCAAAGATTCATAACCGTCGGTCATTTCACTGCACCATCATACCATTTTGATAGGAGGCTCTCCATCATGACCCCTCGGCAATTTTTTGGCGTGTTTTGCACCATTGTCGTTCTGGTCCTGCTCTCCGTGTCAGCCGGGGCCGGCCACACCGGAGCACCGGACCCTGGTGTGCTCGCCTGGACTGAGCAGCATCACTATCTACCCGACGAAGACATCGTCATCGCCTATGCGGGGCTTCCCGGCAATGCACGGGATTGGATTTCGCTGGCAGCGGCGGATTCCAGCGATCAGAGCTACAGGCATTGGACCTATACCGGCGGCAGCAAACAGGGTACACATACGTTTTCCGGCCTCGCCCCCGGACGCTACGAAGTGCGAGTATACTTCGACTGGTCTTCCGGCGGCTACACCGTTCACAGCCGTTTTCCTTTCGTGGTCAGTGAGCAGCGTCCCGCAGAGGTTATAACCATAGAAGATCGCCAACCGTCTGACCCGCCGGCACCGGGGATATTGGCTTGGCCGGAACATGATCATTATGCCGCCGGCGAAGAAATCCGCGTTCACTTTCTTGGGCTTCCGGGCAACCGCGCCGATTGGATCAGCATCTCGGAAGCCGGTTCCAGCGACACGAGCTATCTGCGCTGGACCTACACCCAGGGCGCCAAGGAAGGACTCCAAGCCTTTCGCGGCGTCGATCCCGGGGAATACGAAGTCCGGGTCTATTTCAACTGGCCCTCGGGCCGTTACACCGTGCACAGCCGCTTTCCCTTTATTGTAACCGAAACGGGATACCCCGCAGATCCGGCGCCGGAACTGCCGGACACGGCCGCCGATGAAGAGCGAGACCCGGTGTTGCAGCCCTCTGCACACATACTGGCCTGGACCGAATACGACACATATTCCCAGGGCCAGGATATTGCAGTGCACTTCGCCGGTCTTCCGGGCAACCGTTCCGATTGGATCAGCCTATCCGCCTTGGACTCCGCGGACCGCAGCTATATCCGCTGGACCTATACCAACCATGCCCGGACCGGATCGCATACGTTTTCCGGCCTTGAGCCGGGATACTACGAGGTACGAGTGTATTTTGACTGGCCCCGGGGCGGTTATACCGTGCAGAGCCGGTTTCCGTTTTCGGTAACAGAATAAGGGAACACTTGTCCTAGGCTGCACGGTTAGGGGCTGGTGGAGGCAGGGCCTGGCTGACCCCATGGGTCGCCGGGCCCTATTCATCACCCCTATCCCAATGAGAGCCTACGATAGGGACTGCGCAAACTGCAGACAGTCATCGCCAAGCTTGAGCGTCTCACAATAGCCCGGCGGGAAATAACCGTTTTGCCCCTTGTCCCCCGTGTCTTCCGGCAGCTCATGCATATCGCTTCCGGGAATCAAATCCACGCCTCGGTCGCAGAAATAACCATAAGCATGCTGCAGCGCCGTTTCGATCTCCCCCTGCCCATGGGCCCATTTCCTGGCATGGCGCAGGGTGCCGGCGTTTATTTCCAGGGGCAGGTTGAAATAGAGGGCAGCGTCCGCGAGAGCCGTCAAGTCAAAGCCGAAGAAGCGGTTCAGCTGCGTTCGTGCCTCTGGGCTTCTTTCGAGAGCACCGCCATCGAACTCACCTGGACAACCGCTGCGCAGTCTGTTAACCACCGCATATCGAAATGGGTGGGCAATCACGCCTTTTTTGCCATAACGCCGCAGGTGGGACGCGATTTCGCCCATGCGCACCACCATAGCTTCGGTGTTGGCTGCAGGCGTATGCTCCAAAAACGGCAGTTCGAACAGGAGAAAGTCCGACAGTTCCATGACCTCCTTAGGCACGGTTCCATCGTCAATGGCCGGGAAGAGCTGGGAGATCTCCGGACAGAAATAGATCCGGGTATTGGGAAATTCTGGCTTTAAAGCAGACAGCTCTGCGTGGAACTGGCGCAGCCCTGCAATCCCCGGCGGATAGGGAACAGCGCGGCCCTTCATTTTGTGGCGGTTTTCCCAATACAGATCCCAATGGTCGGTGACGCCTAACACCCGCCGCCCGGTACGTTCGGCATGGCTCACGTAGTCCCGCAGCGTGAAGCCGGGGGTGCGCTCCAGCCCGGCATGGTAATGACAATCCAGATGATTCAAATGCAATGGTTCTTCATCCTTTCCAGCAGGCAATATTCCCGGTGCTGCGGTTCCCACAGGTGCATGGGCACACAGCCAAGAGCATTAAAACAGGCCGGGCACCACCACATAGGTAAACAGCAAACCGATAAGTCCTGCAGCAACACCGTAGATCGCCATGGGCAGCAGGGTCTTTTTGATGATATCACCTTCGCGCCCGGTGATGCCCGTGACCCCGGCAATGGCTGCCACGTTGAGGACCGATACCAAATTGCCGATGCCGCCTCCGGTGCTCTGCAGCGCCACCACGATTGTCCTCGAGACGCCCACAGCTTCAGCTGCTCTGTACTGCAGTGCACTGAAGAGAATATTGGAAGAGGTATTACTGCCGGTCATAAAGCCCCCCAAAATGCCAATCCACGGCGACACGAACGGCAGCAGACTTCCTGCTCCTGAGGCCACGACACGGGAGAGCGTCTCTATCATCCCGAAGTAGCCGCTGGCATTCACAGCCGATTGGATCATAATCTGGGCCATGGATACCGAGACGATCAAAGTAAGGGCCGCCGGGTAGACCTGGCGCGCGGCTCTGCGCCATGAAGATATGACATCCGCTTTCGGCATTTTGTGCAGAAAGCCTGTTAAAACAGCCACGGGAATAAAGGGCATCAGCCCCGGCAGGTACAGGGGCCGCAGCTCAAAGGCCAGGCCCGAACCAAACAGATCCGAAACACCGAGTGTAACTTCTTGCAGCTCAGCCGCCAGGTCCAAACCCGGCAGTCTGGTCACGAACAGGAAGCTTACAACCAGCAGATAGGGAAGCCAGCCCATGTACACCGGCATTCCCCGTCGCATTTCGGGCGAAGCCAGGCGTTCCCTGCCGAGCCCGCCCCGCCAAAGATCGCTCCAGGAATCCACTGCAGGGAAATCCCAGCGTTTCCGGGGCATCAGAGTTCCGCGCCGGGCCAGGATTAGGCCCAAGCCCAGGGTCACAAACCCGGCTGTAATGGCCGGCAATTCCGCGCCGATGAACCAAGCCACCAGTGCGTTGACTCCACCGGCCGTGCACCCGAGCACCAATGCCAGCGGCGCCACTTCCACGGCCCCGTGCACCGCAGCCCGGAGACGGCTTTCACCGGGCTTCCCGAACCAGAATATGAGCAGACACACGGCCAGCAGACCCCAAAACACATAGGCCAGGCCGGTGAAGACGCCAATAAATCCTATAACAGACTGCATAAACGCATCTTCCATGCCGGCGGGAAGCACTTCGCCAATCACTGAGCCGACACCGTAGCGGGTCGGGATGCCTGCCACGCCAAAGGGCGGGTTCGGGGCATTGAACCAAAGCGCAAACACAGCCGCAGCCAAGGGCGGAAATCCCAGTCCAATCAAAAGCGGCGCCACCAGGGCCGCAGGAGTGCCGAAGCCCGCGACTCCTTCAATAATGGTCACCACGCCGAACCCCAGCAGCAGGAGCTGCACTCGCCGATCAGCATGAATCGTCGTAAAATGCCAGCGTATCGTGGAAAGGGCTCCGCTGTGTTCCAGATAGCTCATGAGCAGAATGGCACCGAAAATGGTAATGATGATTTCGCTGGCCTGCAATGCTCCGTAGAGGGCTGCCACGCCCCACCAGGATGGCGTCATGCGCCACACGGCCAGACCCAACAAAGCCGCGATGATCCAACCGACTCCCATGGCCTTCACCGCAGGCCAACGCCGGATCACCAATAGAACAAAAACAGCAATTATCGGCAGTGCACTTAAAAAGGCTAACAGCATGGCCCGATGGCTCCTTGTAGCGATGTACCGTCATAGGACCACAGCCTAGAGACGGACCTGTCTGTGGGTTTTCGCTGAAAATACCGGTGAATCCTTGCTGCGTAAAGAGGTGGCAGCCTCACCCGGCACGATGCCGGCAAGGGCTGGCCGCCTTGGTTTTTTGCGCATGCTATCAAGCAATGGTCCAGCGTAGAATCACATCCGGGTGGCCAGCCACGTCTTCCACATCGCTGCATCACAGACGGTGTGGATTTCGTCTTCATGCTCCATTAAGAAATCACCAGCCGCCTTATACGCATCTGCAGCCTGCGAAGGATCGCCTGCGGCCAAATGCTGGAAGCCAACTAGAAGTTTCTCCATATACCGCAGGCCCAGGGTCAGTATTTCCAGCGACACCTTGATTGCGTCTTCTCCCATATCCGGATCGTGAAAAAACCTGTCCACCTCAGACATGGTTTCCTTGAGCAGGGCTTCGGCGTCCGCCAAATCGCCTGCATATGCGGGGTCACCTTGCGCGGCACGGCCATCGTTTTCAAAGAGGATGTCAGCATCCAACAGCGCGCTTAGCTTCTCCAGCCGCCATTGAATTTCGCCGCCGCAGGCCCCGAAGGCCGCTGCAAAGTATCTCTTTTTGATATCCTCAAAGGATCGAGTCTTGTCCCACAGAGTTTGACCGCTGACTTCCATGGCCACTCCCGTTGGAAACCAGTACCGTTGCACTTGGCAGTTGACCATTCCCTGCAGGCCGATCTTTTCCGTATCCACAATATCCCGGTGCAGCACTTCGCTGATATACAGTCCTGTGGGCTCCACCATGGAATGCTTCCAGAGCAGATGATAGTCGTAGGTGAATCCATCGCCGGGAAACATTGCCTGCCATTGTTTCAGGTATTGAATATTGACGGCTGTGGATTTGGGGAACTGGTTCTGATTCAGACGAAATTCCACCATCTGCTCGTCGCACTCGGCATGATCCAACAGCGCGTTGCGGTATGTCCGGGAAATCGGAGCAAACATGAGCACGAATCTGTCGGGGTTGGTGATGCGCGCCTCCTGTGGGGCCCAGAGCAGATCAACATAGACCAAAAAGACAACCCGCATATCGATGCCGCGATCGGTCATCTTCTCATCAATGGCATTGAGCACATCCACGTACCAATCCGAGGGAAGCCTTTGACGGCAATGGGTACACTCACAGCGGTTATTGCTGCCGTCGGACATCCACACATGCAGAAAGTCAATCTCCCGATGGTCGGCCGCGTAGTCCACCACATAGTTCACCAGCGTCTCAAAGGCCGTTTCATTGGACAGGCACAGCTCCGTATTTAGGGGAATGCCGCCCCACCAATCGCGCCGGCCGTCTACTTCCGCCAACAGTTCCCGCTTCCCGGGCGGCAGTACTTCGTCGGTCTGAAACCATCCATCCCCCGCAACTCCGAGGCATTCATTGGTCCAACCATGTCCAACCATCTGCAGAGCAAGGCCCCGCTTTTTGATCTCTGCAATGAGCTGCTGCGTATACCTTCGTGCATCGGACTTGGCCAGCAGCGGCTGCTCGTTATGACGATCATACCAGCGGCTCCAAAACTGATAGGCATCTTGGAATTGAATGAAATAGGTGTTGAACCGCTTCTTTGCCATATAGTCAATCATGGCGATGCCATGTTCTATGGCCAGGCCTCCCTCGATGCAGACCCCTCTGTACCGATAACTCGCTGCTTCCACGATCTCGAAACCGGACAGGTCGATCCGTTCCCGTTGGGGCACAATTTCTCCGTCTTCCCCGGGCCGAACCCATGAGACGCCTAGACGTTCCAGAAAGGCATAGACAGCGTAGAGAATGCTGCGTTCATTGGATCCAGCCAAAATAAGCCCTTCTGATCCTGTCGACCACAAATAGACGACGTCATCCATATCACTGGTCGTCTGTCTAAGCGGCAATTGTTCTGGGAACGCCTTGTCAATACCAACCCAGACACCCGGCACGGAGTCCTTGTACGCACTGTACCGCTCCAAAGAGTATTCGATGCTGCTGATTCTGCCCAGGTAATACCGCAGCTGCTCGGCGGCATAGTCTAAGACCGGACCCCCAGGCAATACATGGATGCATTCTCTCTCCATAGAACGTTCCTCCTTGATAACCCGCAAAACCCAGGCGGCATTACGGCAATTGGCGCTGCGCAGGCACGGCCGGCCAGCGCTTTTCCAACACAAAGGCCTCCGCGTATCGGCAGCCAGCCTGCAGGCCGCGGAACTCGCTGGTCACGCGCATCCAATCGAGCACATCGATGCCATCGTGTTCCTGCAGCCAGCGCACTTGGCTTTCGTGCTCAGCCAGCGCCTTGGCCTTCACATCAAACACGCCGGTTATATCCACGTACTGTTCAGGCGTAAACGCAAAGCCGCCCAATGTGTCCATGCAGTAGATGCTGGGAACGGCAGCCAAGGTCTCAAACGGGCCGCCAATCTGCGGCACTGTGGCAAGAAAGGTGGCCGAAAACACCAAATTGTAGACCGCGCGGTGATCAGGATGGTAATCGCTGGCGCTGTGGGTGATAACCACCTGGGGTTGATGCTTACGGACCACATCCACAAAAACCCTTCTCGTATCCTCATCTTCAAATACCCATTCATCGGGCAGGTTGATCCACTCGAAATCGGCTCCCACGGTGCTTGCCGCCCGTTTGGCCTCAGTCATGCGCAGCTGCGCCAACTCCGAAGGCGGCATGGTCATGTGTCCCATGTTCCCATTGGTCGCATAGCACATGATGACTTTATGCCCCGTCGCTGCGTAGCGTGCCAGCGTGCCTGCACACATGAGTTCTAGATCGTCAGGATGCGCGCCTATGGCCAATATGTTCACGCTGCTGCCCCCTCGCAAATCTTAGCCCATATCCACCACAACGTCGTCGGCCACACCGCCCATCAGCGTGTAGGTGGTAGGGCCGCAGGTCTGCAGTATCGATCCCGGCACATAAGTGGATACCGGCCCGTGGGCCACTAAGCGGGCAATGAAGCGCTGCCAGCTCACGCCTCCGCCCAGGTATCCATCCAGCCAGAACATTCTCTCTTTAGCACCGACGATCTGTGCCGGCCCGATGGTATAAGCCTTTGGCGGCACGTAGGACCAATCGCCGCTGAAAGAATGCAGTGCATTCTGCATTATGGTCATCGGATGCAGTTCTACCAGGCGCGGGCCGGCTTTGGTGTATGCCGCTAGATCGTCGCCGAATTCATCGCCTAACTGGGGCTCCCAGAAGGCAATGTGTCCTCCCCAGCCGATGCCCCCGTAACATACATCGGCCCCGCCTAGGTCTTCGATCATGGTGCCGTAGCTTGTGATGTTCTCCCGCGTCGGAAAATAGATCTGCCCGGCGGGAGGGCGCAAGTGTTCATCGATCCGGCCAAAGAAGTTCTCCATCATGGACTTCTTGAACGAGCCCGCCCATGTTTCCGGAGCTGTGTTGCCATCCTGGTCTGCATACTCATCCATGTTGAAGCAGTGCAGGTTTCTGCAGGAGATCTGGAAACGGTTAATCAATTCCACTGCGTAGTCGTATTGCGGCATGGGACCAACGGGAAAGATGCCCACCAGACGCTCATTGGCTTCATCGGAATGCTTCAATCGGCGGACGATATCCAAGGCAAATTGGAAATAGAATTCGTCCTTGCTGTCGATGATCCGGATGTTGAAATCGGGATTGGCGTGTTCGGTGATCTTAGACCGAGGGATGTTTCTAGCGGCCTCACAAGCCTTTCGATCTCGAAAACTGATAAAGTCGGACAGTGCAAACTGGAAGCTCATGTTTGTCCCTCCCACAAGGAATGGAGTCGGCCATATGGTTCACGTCTAGTTTTCTTCCCCATGGAGAGCAGATCCTTCAACGAAAGTTTAACCCCTCCATTCACTTCTTAACAGGAAAGCGGCTCTTGGCATCAACGACAGCCAGGACTATCTCTGCAGAACTCCAGTCACGTTTCCTGCTGTCCTGCCGGGAACATTTTGCTAGGGCGCCTCCAGACCAAAGGACAGAAGGTGAGCCGTCCCTGAAGCGCACCTCACTCCTATCCCGGTGCCGCCTTACGGCGGGAGTCGGAAGACCAGTGGTCTCTGCGGATTGTAGGACAGAGCGGCTGCAACCCCTGCACGCAGAGAATCATGACCGCCATGATTACCCTCTGCAGTCCCAACACAAAGAAGAGGGGAGGCGCTCGCCTCCCCCCAATATCTCTTGCTGCCGTTGTTTCCAGCCTGCGCTACAGCAGCGCGTTCGATCTCCAGCCCACGGCAAGGCAGAACCGCTGCCACAAAACCGCCATAGAACAACTGGTTGGCCATCTGTCCAGCTGCATAGAATCCCGTATAGTTCTGCTGCCGCAAAACCTTACGACTCCAGAAACCCGCCAACGATAGTTGTGTGATCACCTTGCGCGATCGGCCGCAACACCGGTTTCCATCGAAACGTTTTCAGCTATCGGTAATAGATGTCCTCCTCTTCCTCGGCTGCATTGCCATCAAACAGGCACACCGAGCTTATGTCATTGTTAACCGTGGCCGAACTACTGACCCAGAGACCGCCGCCCTGATTTTCAGCTTCATTGCTCAAAAAGGCAACATAGCGGATGTCGACTTCAGTATCCTGATACAGATAAACCGCGCCACCGCGCTCTGCTGTATTTCTCTCAAATGCATACTGCATCTCCTCGCCGACAGCGCCGGTGACCACAAGGTCTGCGTTGTCTCCGAAAACAGCGCCACCGTAGCCGCCTAGGTCTCCCCCTCCAAGGGCCCGGTTGTCAAGAAACTGGCACTCTTTGAATGTGGCACTCTGTCTTGCATCCGACGTCTGCCAAGCCCTGGAAACAGCCACGGCTCCTCCATCGGACGCTTCGTTTTCCTGAAACAAACAGCGCTCGAACTGCACATGGGCTTCGTCAGTAATCCGTACAGCGCCGCCCTCGAAGCTTGCTTTGTTCTTAAGAAACTCGACATCGCGAAAGACTGTGTCCACGCCGCCTCGGCTCGCACTGACGGCACCGCCCCGAGCCCCTTCGTTACCGGAGAAGGTTGCGTCGGTGACTTCCACCTCCAAGGAAGTTCTTCCATATAAGGTTAGTCCCCCGCCATTGTTGTTTATCCAATCGATATCCTTCAACACGGAGTTCACTGCAGCGGTTTCCGTTTCGATCTCTATCCCGCCCTGCGCATTGTCTAAAAAAGTACTATCGGTGACCTTGACGAAACTTACATCCAGTACGTACAGTCCCGCACCGTACTTGGCTTCGTTGCCCTCGAACCAGCCATCTTCGACACGCAGTTCCATGCTGTTCCGTCCGTAAACGGCGCCGCCGCGTTCTTCGAAAATCTGCCCCTCGTCCACGATGTTGCTATCGAACACCACGTCAATCAACGCTACCTTCTCCATGCCCGTGAAAAACAGGGCACCGCCGCGGTCAAAACTGCGGTTGTCACGGAAGGTTGATTCGCTGATGGTCAACATGCCGCCATTGGCCCGGACTGCACCCCCGTCCTGGGCAACGCCGGCTTGGTTGTCAGAGAAAATGCAGTCCGTAATCACAACGTCACTGTCAAACACGGCCACCGCCGAGCGGCTGCCGGATTGGAAGTGCAATCCGGTTAGGCGCACCGCTTCCGTTGCATTCTCAATATCCAGTATGGGGCCATTTTCTGGAGCTTCTAACACTGATATGCCCGTTGTGTCCTGGAATGATGCACACCAACCGCCAGAGACGGAAAAGGAACGGTCGGTCATATAAACAGTTTCATCCACACGAAAATGTTCCTGTTCATCTGTAGTCCCTAAACGGACCTCACCGGCATCAGCCACCAGTTCCTGAGCCCGGACCAGAGATTGCACTGGTGCTTCTATGCTGCCGTCCCCGGCATCATCTCCATCCCAGAGGACGTTGACGATTTGGCGAAGTTCTTCTGTACCTTCGTCCAGAATCGGCCGCAACTCCACATCAACGGTGCCAGGCGCGCTCACAGGTAATGTCCTTGTTTCATAACCTTCCTTTCGCACCTCGATAGTCAATATTCCGCTAGACACGGTGAACTCGACTTGGCCGTCATTTGTCGTCAATTCGTCTTCCTGCCCCAACACCTCCACCGTGGCCCCCGCCAGTGGTTCTTCTGTCTTTTCATTAAGTACCGTAACAGTCAGTGTACCCATCGGTTCCCCGCCACCATTGGAACAGGCCGAAATCAGCAAGGCCAAGAAGCACAGTACCACAACATCCATTGCGCATATGCATTCTCCTCTCTTATCTCAAAACATCTGAAACCACGCCGCCGCATGTCAAGAACGCTCAGACCAGCAGGGCTGTCCGTTAACCTGCGTCAAACACTGAGCGGGCGGACAGACGAACATGCATCGGAATCCAAGGGCCTTCAAAGTATGTACCGAAAACGGCTTGACTGAAGAACCTAGAGTGGGTCGAATGGGTCACAGCCACCTTGGGTCAGCGTCAAACCCTTCGTCTCCAGCACCGTCTGCCGTCGTTGAACCAAGGCCGGCCCGCCATGCTTCCAAAACCGATTCGCCCTTTTCCGCTTTGCCCAGTCGACTCCAGGGGCAGACAGCCCTTACATTCCCATTCTTGCGGCTCTTCTCGATTTCCTTGGGGTTTTTTACTTATTGTGGATATTTTCTTTCATCTCTGTCTATACCCCCGCCATATTTAGCCTGCTTCTGTACTAGCCAACACGCATGAGCTACTGCTTTGTCGATGATGCTGTTTTGCCGCACCGATGCAGATGATGGATTGCCGGAAAGCGCCTATGCACTGGCGATTGACTACAACTGCTGCTACTTACTGCCCAGAGACATACCTTCATGCTCTATGGATGTCTTCTCTTCCCAGTTACCCTGCTCTCTTTGTTTTGGAAGCGGCCGGCAAAGAAGGTTCCTGAAACTTCTTGAACGCACAGCAGCAAAAAATGGTGTCGCGAGGTGCTGTTCCTTGAAATATCTTTGTGACACCAGGCATCCCTCCGATCGAAATATTAAGACTGGGGACAGGCAGTGCACCATTGCCCTCGCTGCCAACCGCTGAAAACGTGAAAAACCGAACGCCGTGTAGTTTCAGAACAAATCTTTCCGCCGAAACAATTTGACCCCGGCCCCTGCCTCGGGCATACTAGAGCCAGAGCGGCGATAGACATCGGAGCGTCAAATGCCCGGCCGGCTGCACAGACCAAGCCCACGGCCGAATCGCCGCAAAAGCAGGCAGGAGTGATACCGTGAACATCACTGCAGAATTGGCCTCCCAGTTGGTCCGGGAGCAATTTGCTCAATGGGGGCATCTGCCCGTGGAGCCCGTTCTTCCCGGCGGACATGACAACCGTACCTTTCGCCTCGGCAGCCATTTGGCGGTCCGTATGCCCAGCCACACACGCTACGAACCGCAGGTGGAAAAGGAATACCGCTGGCTGCCGTACCTGGCCGGCCATCTTTCCATACCCGTCACCGAACCCCAAGCCATGGGTTCTCCCGGAGCCGGGTATCCGCTGAAATGGTCAGTCAATCGTTGGCTTCCCGGAAGACCGGCTTTGTATTATACCGGAGACAAAAGTGCCTTGGCCACTGATTTGGCGTCGTTCTTGCAGTCCCTGTGGTCCATCCCCGTGAACGCCGGGCCGCTGGCCGGTCAGCACAATTTCTACCGCGGCGGGCCGTTGTCCGTATATGACGGCGAAACGCGACAAGCCATCCAGGTCTTGGAGGATCCCATCGATGATGGGGCTTGCCGGCGCATTTGGGAACAAGCCTTGGATTCAACATGGGATCAAAGGCCTGTGTGGGTCCACGGCGACGTTGCTCCCGGCAACCTGTTGCTGGATCAAGGCAAACTCTGCGGCGTCATTGATTTCGGTTGCATGGGCGTCGGAGATCCCGCGTGTGACCTTGTCATGGCGTGGACGTACTTTCAAGGGTCCAGCCGCCAGCGGTTCATGGATGCCTTGCCCGTAGATGCTTCCACGTGGAACCGAGCACGAGGCTGGGCTTTGTGGAAGGCACTCATTACCTATGAGCAACCGGAATCACAGCGGATCGTCGGTGATTTGACCAAGGAACATCGTCGGCTAAGCGATTCCGCGCAATAACAGGGGCTTCGCCAAAGCGAAATGAGGTACATAAGTCCTACCGCTTCGAAGGGAGGTTCCAACATGGCCTTGCATTGGGAACGAACATTGGCGTTTGTTGAGAAAAACTGCCGACCGCTGGAGTATCATTGGCTTCGTTGGATTTTGGACCTTGATGGCGCTGCCCCTGTGGCAGAAGCACTGCAAACGTACCAGAACTCCGACGGCGGATTCGGGGGCGGTCTGGAACCGGACTTCTGGCTGCCCGACTCTAGTCCTATGGCTACGTCACGGGCTCTGCAGATCACTGCTGCCTTGCCTGCCGACGCCGTTCGCCCCTTGGAAGAACGAGCGTTGGCCTATTTGGAAAGCACCTTCCACCGTCCTTCCATGGGCTGGGAACCGGTACCAGAGCAAGTCAACGATTTTCCTCACGCCCCTTGGTGGAGTTATCCAGCTGCACCAGGCCAGCATTGGGGAAATCCCAGTGCCGAACTCATCGCCCAATGCGCGCGGCTGCAGCCTGAGAGCTCCTTTTGGACCGGCACCGCTGTTTCGTATGTGCGGCAGCAGCTTCTTTCCTTGACACCGGAAAACACTGAAGAGCACGAACTGTACTGTTATGCCCGCTGCGTTCAAACCGTTCCCGAACTGCGGAGCCCGAACGCGGTGGAGCACCTGGCCAAGCTGGCCACGGAGCACACCGCCTGGGAACCTGCAGAATGGCGGCAATACCGGCCCCAGCCCTTGCACTACGTCACAGACCCTGATCATGTTTTGGCCCCCTATTTTCACGGTGTATTAGAGCGGAACATTGCCTTCTGGGTGGAATCGGCAGACGATAACGGAGTCTGGCAGCCCACTTGGTCGTGGGGACAATTTGAAAACGAATGGCAGCAGGCTCGTCTGCATTGGATTGGTATCTTAGCCGCCGAAAGGGCACGAGTTCTGCGAGCCTTCCAATGTCTGTCCTAGAAGCTGGTTTCGCTTCATCCTGCCCAAGCCCATAGAAAGTTAAAACCCGGTGCGCGTGGGCGCACCGGGTTTCGTGTCTTCCTAAAGGCTGCGTTCTTGATGCTCCGCGGCCGATTGGTAAATGGCTTCCATGATTTCGGCAGTGATGATGACCGTATCGATGTGCGAAGCAAGCTTCTCCCCGGTCTCAATGCAATCCACAAAAGCGTCGATTTCATTCTCAAACTGATTGTCCATCTCAAACTCCGGTTTGTACTCCACCAAGCCGCCGTGCTCCGCTGTGTAAACCGTAAAATCTGCGCCGTAGGCCAGACGAATACCGCCTTGATCGCCCATGAAATCGATGAACATCTCGTTTTCACCAATATTTTGGGCCCAAGCGCCGTTGAAGGTAATCACCGGACCATCCGTGCGAATCATCCCGGTGACGGAATCTTCAACATTGTACACCCCGTCATACTTCGGCGGCCCGGCCCACATGCTCTTGTAGGTATAGTTCTCTATATCTTTGCCTAATTTGGAG
>PUOC01000099.1 GCA_003551965.1 Clostridiales bacterium
ACAGACCCTTCGTATACGGATGCAGCGGATTATCCAGAATGCGATCGGTCTCTGCAAATTCTGCCACTTTGCCCAGATACATAACGGAAATATAGTCGGACATCTCCGAAACGACGGCCAGGTTATGGGTAATCAGCATGATCGACATGCCCTGTTGATCTTGAAGGTCCTGCAGCAGCTCTAGGATTTGTGCTTCGATGGTAACATCCAATGATGTGGTCGGCTCGTCGGCAATGAGTAGATAGGGTGAACAGGACAGTGCCATGGCAATCATGGCCCGCTGGCGCATACCGCCACTGAACTCATGGGGATAAGCGTTCACGCGTTGCTCAGCGTTGGGGATACCAACCATCTCCAAAAGCTCCACCGTCCGTTTGCGTCTCTGTTCCTTGGAAAGCTCCGTTTGATGCATTTCAATGGCTTCCATGATCTGGTTGCCGATGGTGTGCAGAGGTCCAAAGGAGGTCATCGGTTCTTGGAAAATCATGCCAATGTCATTGCCTCGTATATGCCGTATCTGTTCCTTTTTCGGATGGAGCTTCGCTAAGTCCAGGGCGTCATCTTTCTGCTTATCGCGGCGAAACAGAATTTCTCCGTCCACAATGCGGCCGGGCGGGGAGGGGATTAAGCGCAGAATGGAATGGGCCGTCACCGACTTGCCGCAGCCACTCTCCCCAATCACGCCTAAGGTCTCGCCGTGGCTGATGGAAAACGACACACCATCGACCGCCCGCACAGTTCCGGAATCCAGCTCAAAATAGGTTTTGAGATTCTTTATTTCCAATAAAGGCAGATGATTGCTCATTAAGTCACCTCCAACCGTTAACTGGAAGAATAGGGATCGGCAGCGTCCCGCAGCCCATCACCAACGAAGTTAAACATCAGTACCGCCAAAATCACGAAAAAGGCGGGTATCAGGTACCAAGGATAGTGAGCGATGACCTGCAGACTCTGGGCATCTTGAAGCAAAGTGCCCCAGCTGACGGCCGGAGGCTGAATGCCCAGGCCCAGAAAACTCAGGGTAGTCTCGCCAAGAATCATCTGCGGAATAGCCAAGGTCAAATGCACGATCAGGTAGCTCATAAACGCCGGCAGCAGATGTTTGGAAATGACGCGGAACTCACTGCCGCCTGCAGCCTTGGCTGCCAGGGCAAATTCTTCTTCCCGGAGGGATATGATCTTACCGCGGACAACTCGGGCCAATCCCGTCCAGCCGACCAATGCCAGTATCAGGGTGATCGCGAAATACGTTTCAATGATCCCCCAGTCGCGAGGCACGGCGGCCGAAAGAGCCATCCAAAGCGGTATCTGCGGAATACTCATCAGCAGCTCCACAATTCTTTGGATCGCTTCGTCAATGACACCGCCGAAGAAACCGGAAATGCCTCCAAATAGACAGCCGAGCACAAAACTGAGGACCACCCCCCCAAATCCGATCAGGAGCGATACACGGGCCGCAAAGATCACCCGGGAAAAAACGTCGCGTCCCAGACGATCGGTTCCAAACAGAAACAGATCCGCCCCTTCCACCCCAATCAGTCTGTGACGCATGGGGATCACGCCCAGAACCCGGTAGGGTTCTGTCTCTACAAAGAACCGAATCGGATGGATACTGGTCTCATCTTCCTGGTATTCGTAGCGAAACGTGTGCGTGTCCAGTTCTCGGGTCATTTTATAGATGAAAGGGCGCTGGTATCCCGTTTCTTCATCATAAATCCGTATCTGCGTGGGGGGCGTATATTGCCAGTCAGGAAATCTTTCCAGCATCCCGTAGGGTGCAAAAAATTCCGCTCCCAGAGCAATGAAATACATGAGAGCCAATGCCAGAGCACCGAAAAGGGCCAACTTATGCTGCTTAAAACGATGCCAGATCAAACGGCTCTGGGAGGCATAGTACAACTGCTGCTGACGCTGCTGGGCCTTTTCCTTCCGCCGCTCTTTGCGCCGTTTTTGAAATGCTTTGATCTTATCAAGCATGCTCATCAGTTCACTCCCTTTTCGAAGCGAATTCTAGGATCGATCCAAGCCAGCAGTATATCCGAGACCAAGGTTCCGATGACCGTCAAGGATGAAACAAACATGACAATGGCACCGGCCAGATACATATCCTCTGTGCGTACAGAATTCAGCAATACTGGACCCAGTGTCGGCAGGTTCAAGACCTGTGACACCACAATTTCGCCGCCGATGATGGCAGGCAGCATCCAGCCGATGGTGCTGACCAGAGGATTGATAGCCATCCGCACCGGATACTTCAGGGTCAGTTTTCTTTCGGGGACTCCTTTCGCGCGTGCCGTGGTGACGTACTGTTTCTTCAGCTCATCCAATAGCGTACCCCGCAGAATACGAATCATACCGGCCGTGCCGGCGGTGGCGATCACCACGAGCGGCATCCAAATATTCTGCAGCATATTGAAAAACTTGGCAATGCCCCACGGCTCACCGACATAGTCCGGCGATACAATGCCGGTGACCGCATATCCGAAGTTGACATAGATAAAATACATCAAAACGAGAGCTAAAAGGAAGTTAGGCAGCGCCAACCCAATGAACCCGAAGAATGTCGCGATGTAGTCAGAGATAGAATACTGGCGCAGCGCAGAAAAGATACCAATGGGTACGGCTACAATAAACTGCAGGGCCAGCGCCAACAGGGAAATCATGATGGTAACCGGCAGTCGTTCCGCGATCACATCGGTTACGGGGCGCTCATAGAAAAAGGAGCGTCCCATCTCACCATAGAACACCATATTCCTCATCCACATGAAATACTGCACGGGCAGCGGCCTATCCAGACCGTACCGAGCTTCAATACGCGCAATGGCGGCCTCATCCATAACATATCCCTGCTCGCGCAGGTTCTGGACATAGACGTCCACATAGCTGCCCGGCGGCAGCTGGATGATAACGAATGACATAATGGATATTAAGATCAAGAGCGGGACAATGACGATCACGCGCCGAATAATGAACGTAAACACAGGCCTGTTCCCCCCTTACAACCATAGATAGTCCCCGTTGCCGGGATGACTGCACTCGAAGGAAAGGCAGAGCACGCTCCGCCTTTCCTTCGACGTCACAGACAGTTCATGCAATCCGCATGCTACTCGTCAAGGTTCTTGAAAAACAGCTGCTTCATGCCGCGGTCAGCCGAACGGTCGTACGGATAGACCTCGTCTTTAACCACGTTGCCCAAGTTCTGGTTAACCACCGTAGGCACCGTCAAGTTTGTTGTCGCATAGATGTGAACATGATAGGTCGAGAACCAATCCAGCAGTTCATCATAGAGGGCCAAGCCTTCCTCAGACTGCGGTGGATAGGCCTTGCGGCGGGTGTGAATGTC
>PUOC01000208.1 GCA_003551965.1 Clostridiales bacterium
AACCCTAACAGATTTTGTAGAATGGCTGGAAGGCGGAGACTACTTCCGCTTTATCCAGGAGGTCCATGGTGAACTCCGTGAACACTTCTCCGCAGTAACCACCGTTCCTGTGACGAAACAGTCTTCATGGTATGTATGCCAGAAATAAGGAGGGCACCGGGGCCCACAGAGATACCAAAATGTGATACAATGGGAAGCGGAATTTTATGCGGGGTGGAGGAAAAGCATTGAAAATTGGTTTGATCGGTACACCACAGGTTGGCAAGACCACTGTATTTCAGTTGCTGACGTCCTTAGCGGTGCAGCCCGGTAGTCGGGAAAATATCGGTATTGCCCGAGTACCAGATGTACGTATAGATTCTCTGCAAGAGATGTATCAACCGCGAAAGACAACGTATGCTACCATTGAAGTCGTCGACATTGCCGGCCTTGGTTCAGGCCAGACAGGGAAGGGACGCGAATTTCTGGACGCAGTGCGGGATGTCGATGCCATGGTGCATGTCGTCCGGGCCTTCCACTCGGAACAGGTAGCCACCGAAGACGGAATGGTTCGTCCTATGCGCGAATTGGATCACGTGCAGGCGGAATTGCTGCTGGCAGATTGGGAGCTCTTAGAAACACGCCTGGAGAGACTGCAGAAGCAGCGGATGAAGGGAGCCGGAGGGGCTGAAGAACTTGCTGTGCTCACGAAGTTCCGCGAGGCCCTGGAACAAGAAATGCCTCTGCGATCGGTAGAACTTTCGGATTCCGAAGAGCAGGCCGTGCGGGGTTATGGTTTTTTAACCCGCAAGCCAGTGATCGTATTGGTCAATGTTGACGATGCACACGTGGGCGGAGGTTATCCGCAGGAAGAAGAACTAAAACTCTGGGGACGCCAACGCACTGTCCCGATCGTGGCAGCCAGTGCCCAGGTGGAAGTAGAGATAAGCCAGCTAGAAGCCGAGGACGCCGCGATGTTCATGGAAGAACTAGGCCTTGCAGAGTCGGGCATTGCTCGATTGGCCCAAGCGGTATACGAACATCTGGGCTTGATTTCCTATTTCACCGTTGGCGAAGATGAAGTGCGTGCCTGGACCATCCGAACGGGCAGCTCGGCGCGGCAAGCAGCCGGGAAGATTCATTCGGACATCGAAAGAGGCTTCATCCGCGCTGAGGTGTCTGCTTACAGCGCATTAATGGAACACGGCAGTCTGCAGGCACTGAAGGAAAGAGGACTATGGCGCTTGGAAGGCAAAGATTACACCGTAAGCGACGGAGACGTTATCAGTTTTCGCTTTAATGTATAACCTGCGATGGCAGAGGGAGGTTCGCTTCATATGAACGTGCAGAAGAAGGCGGAAGAATTGGCCGAGGCTCTTGTGGAAAGTGCGCAATACAAACGGCTTCAGAAGGCCAGGGAAACGGTGGAAAATCATGAGGCAGCGAAGATTATGCTGGGTGACTTCCTTAGCAAACAAAACGAACTACAGAAGCAGCAGGCAGAGGGTAAGGAGCTCACTGACGAGCAGAAGAAAGAGTTGGAAAAGCTGTACGAAATCATTCAGATCAATCCGTACCTGCGGGAGCTGCTGGAGGCAGAAATGGAATTCGGGCGTCTGATGATGGATGTGCAGAATACTCTTGGCAACGCACTGGGTCTGCAGACGGAAGAACCCCCGGAAGATGAAGGCCTTTCCGAACAGGAAGAACAGCGGTCCTCCATCACTGGCGTAGAGAAGAAATTGTGGACACCGGGAGACTAGAATACCTTTGAGGTGGATGTATTGAGCCTACGGATAGGAACAGCAGGAATACCCCATTCAGCCAAACCCCGTTCCACAGAGGGTGGAATCAAGCGGGTGGCTGAATTGGGAATGGGCTGCATGGAAATCGAATTCGTGCGCAGTGTGCAGATGAAGGAGCCCAGGGCGGCCAAGGTCAAAGAAGTAGCTGAGGCCGAAGGAATCGAATTGACTGTGCACGCGCCTTACTATGTGAATCTCAATTCCAGGGAAGCGGATAAGGTTGCAGCGAGCAGAGAACGCATCCTTAAGGCAGCGCGGGTTGGTTGGGCAGCCGGTGCCCAAAGCGTTACCTTTCACGCCGCGTTCTACCACGACGATGCCCATGGGGATGTGTACAGCAAAGTCCGGCGGGAAATGCAGGAGCTGCGACGGATACTCGACGATGAGGGCAACGGCATTGATCTGAGGCCGGAAACGACCGGTTCACCGACGCAGTTTGGAACCGTATCTGAGATCGTAAAGCTGTCTCAGGAAATTGACGGTGTTTACCCATGTATTGATTTTTCCCATCTGCATGCCAGAACCAACGGAGAGTACAATACATATGATGCCTTTGCTGAGCTTTTGGAGTTCATCCAAAAAGAGCTTGGAGACGAACCGCTTCGGCGGCTGCATATGCATCTTTCCGGTATTGACTACGGACCCAAAGGCGAGAAGAAACACCTGGTGTTTCCGGAAGCCGACATGAACTATGAAGCAGTTCTTGAGGCTTTAATTGACTACCATGTCAGCGGCTGGTTGATCTGTGAAAGCCCGGTGCTAGAGGATGATGCCCAAATTTTGCAAGACGCGTACAACAGGCTGCGAAGCAAGACTTGAGGAAAGGAGCCGGTGCTATGGAACACGTGTATATTTCGCAGGTCGGCGAACATGTAGGGAAAGAAATCAAGATCAAGGGCTGGTTGTACAACAAGCGTTCCAGCGGTAAAATAGCCTTTTTGATCATACGAGACGGCACCGGCCGCATCCAAGGGGTCATGGTCAAAAAAGAAGTGGAGCCTGAGGTGTTTGCCTTGGCCAGAGAGGTCACCCAGGAGTCGTCCTTGGAAGTGACGGGTGTTGTGCGTGAGGACGAACGGGCTCCTGGTGGCTATGAACTGAACTTGACGGGCATGCAGGTAGTGCAGATGGCCGCCGAATATCCTATCACTCCTAAAGAACACGGTGTTGAGTTTCTGATGAACCACCGGCATCTATGGCTTCGCTCTCCGAAACAGCATGCGCTGATGCGTATCCGGAGCGAGCTCGTGAAGGCATGCCGGGATTTCTTTGATCAGCAGGAGTTTGTCTTGATTGATGCCCCAATCCTGACGCCGGCCGCCTGCGAAGGTACAACTACACTGTTTGAAACGGAATATTTTGAAGAAACAGCCTATCTGTCCCAGAGCGGGCAGCTTTATATGGAAGCTGCTGCGATGGCCTTTGGAAAGGTTTATTGCTTCGGACCCACCTTTCGGGCGGAGAAATCCAAAACAAGACGGCATCTCATGGAATTCTGGATGATTGAACCCGAAGTTGCCTATTTAGAGCACGAAGGAAACATGGAACTTCAGGAACAGTTCATTTCCTATATTGTCAAGAAAGTGCTGGACAACCGCGGCGAAGAGCTGGAGATACTAGAGCAGGACCCATCGAAGCTGCAGAAGGTCGTTCCGCCGTTCCCCCGCATTTCCTACGATGAAGCGATCGATATCCTTCAGCAACAGGGGGCTGATATTTCCTGGGGAGACGATTTCGGCGGTGACGACGAAACGGTGTTGGCCAACCAGTTTGACAAACCGGTGTTCATCGATCGATTTCCCACAGATATGAAAGCGTTCTACATGGAGCCGGATCCGGAACGTCCGGAGCTGGCCCTGGCCAATGACCTGCTGGCACCGGATGGGTACGGCGAAATCATTGGCGGAAGCCAGCGTATTCATGATCCCGACCTGCTGCGCCGGCGCATGCAAGAACACGATCTGCCCGAGGATTCCTATCAATGGTACCTTGATCTGCGGCTGTACGGCTCGGTACCCCATTCCGGTTTTGGTATGGGATTGGAACGGGTGATTGCATGGATCTCCGGTGTCCCCCATCTGCGGGAAACCATTCCCTTTGCCCGGATGCTGAACCGGCTCTATCCCTGATTACCCATCAGGAATGTGGCGATAAAGGTGTTGAGTGGTTATCTTTATGGTGCTGAACGAATTGCTTGACTGGGACAGGCTTTGAAGTGAAAAGGAGAGTGAAGCGTTTGTATGAGGAGCTTAAGGCAGTGGACCCTGAGATTTTTGCTGCCATCTGCGATGAAACCGAGCGTCAGGCGCAGACGTTGGAGCTGATTGCTTCCGAAAATTTCGTCAGTGATGCCGTACTGCAGGCAATGGGTTCGCCCCTGACCAACAAATATGCCGAAGGCTACCCGGGGCGCCGCTATTACGGCGGGTGCGTCCACGTCGATGTGGCAGAAAATCTGGCAAGGGATCGGGCCAAGGCCTTGTTTGGAGCAGCGCATGCCAATGTCCAGCCCCACAGCGGCGCTCAGGCCAATCAAGCCGTGTATCTGGCGCTTTTGAAACCCGGCGATACCGTGCTGGGCATGGATCTAAGCCATGGAGGGCATCTTACCCACGGAAGTCCGGTCAATCTATCCGGCCTTTGGTTTGACTTCCACCATTACGGGGTGGACAAAGAAACCGAACAACTTGATTACGATCAAGTGCTGGATTTGGCTCGAAAACATCAGCCTCGTCTAATTGTGGCAGGTGCGTCGGCCTATCCTCGAGTCATTGATTTTCCTAGACTTCGCCAAATTGCCGATGAGGTCGGTGCCTACCTCATGGTTGACATGGCACACATTGCCGGTTTGATTGCCGCCGGCGTTCATCCAAGTCCCATATCCCATGCCCATGTGACGACGACAACCACCCACAAAACCCTGCGCGGCCCCCGGGGCGGTCTGATTTTGACAACCAAGGAGTTGGCAAAGACCATTGACAAGGCCGTGTTTCCAGGACTGCAGGGCGGCCCGCTTATGCACGTAATTGCTGCCAAGGCAGTGGCTTTCAAAGAAGCTCTTGACGACGGTTTTCTGCCGTACCAGGAGCGAGTGATAGCCAATGCCAAGGCCCTGGCCGCCGGTCTGACGGAGCAAGGACTGCGGGTAGTATCCGGCGGTACCGATACCCATTTGGTGCTAGTTGATGTCAAGGCTAGCGGGTTTACCGGCAAGGAAGCAGAGCAGAAGTTGGAAGAGGCGGGCATTACCGTTAATAAAAACACAATCCCCTTTGACCAGGAAAGCCCGTTTGTCACCAGCGGCATTCGTTTGGGTACGGCAGCACTGACGACCAGAGGTATGGATGTGGAGGATATGGTCCGTATATCAGAGCTGATGGGAGCCGTTCTGACCGGCGAGAGACCGGATTTAGAAAAAATTCGCAAGCAAGTGATGGGGTTAGCAGGCCAGTTCCCCCTGTATGATCATTTTCCTGCAAACTAAAGCAGGATAATGGATGCCCGATGAAGAAGGATATTTCGGATACACCTTTTACCATGCAGTAAGAGCACTTTGCATTTTGTGACGTCGTTCACGATTGCAATGTCAAGGTGTCACTTTTTTTTGCAGTAAAGGAGGAATTGTAGTGGCTGAGATGTTGGAAATCCGCTGGCATGGCCGAGGTGGTCAGGGAGCAAAAACAGCTGCCCTGCTTATGGCTGAAGCTGCTGCTGCGGCAGGTAAGCACATTCAAGCTTTTCCAGAATATGGTCCAGAACGCATGGGTGCTCCGGTGGCTTCATACAACCGCATCAGTGATGAACCCATCCGCCTGCACTGTGGAGTGGAAAGTCCCCGTTATGTTGCTGTGTTGGATGCCACATTCGTTGGGACGATTGATTTCACCGCAGGCGTTCCGGACGACGGAGTTATCGTGATCAATACAACGGAGTCGCCGGCGGAGATGCGTCCGAAGCTGGGCCTGAAAAGCGACTCTATTCGCCTGTACACTGTGGATGCCAATGGCATCTCCCAGGAGACGATCGGACGTGCGATCCCCAATACGCCCATGATGGGTGCTCTGGTCAAGGCTACGGGCGTCTTAGATCTGGAAGAGCTGCTTGAAGATACGAAGCAGAAGTTGGAGAAGAAGTTCCGCAACAAGCCGGAAATCGTTGAAGGTAACCTGGAAGCGATCCGCCGAGCTTATGAGGAGGTACAGGGCGAATGAGTGAAAAGCGCGCTATGCCGATAAAGAAAGGCGACGGCTGGAAGACGATTCCCATCGGCGGGATTATTCCTGAGGGCGGCACCGCCGAGGCATTCAAAACCGGTGACTGGCGGACCGTGCGGCCGGTTCACCATCCAGATAGATGCATCCACTGCATGCAGTGCTGGGCATATTGCCCGGACATGTCCATTCAGTTGAATGAAGATGGAACCAAAGTGATCGGTATCGACCTTGAACACTGTAAAGGCTGTCTTTTGTGCGTCAAAGTCTGTCCTGACAAAGTCGAGGCATTGACATCCATCAGTGAGACAGAAGCAGCGAAAAACGACTGAGAACAGGAGGTTGCGGCATGAGCGAAGTGAAAGACACGGCAGCAAACCAAGAACGAACCGCCCTGACCGGTAACGAAGCCATGGCTGAAGCCATGCGCCAAATCGAACCGGATGTGGTCGCTGCCTATCCGATTACGCCCCAAACAGAGATTGTTCAGATATTCTCCACCTTTGTGTCCGACGGGTTGGTCAAGACCGAATACGTCCCTGTGGAGAGCGAACACAGTGCCATGAGTGCCTGTGTGGGATCGGCGGCTTCCGGAGCGCGTTCCATGACAGCCACTTCGGCCAACGGCCTGGCCTTGATGTGGGAAATCCTGTATATTGCGTCGGGGACGCGGCTTCCGATTGTGATGCCCGTTGTCAACCGCGCCCTAAGCGGCCCTATCAATATCCATTGTGATCACAGTGATACCATGGGAGCCCGTGACTCGGGATGGATTCAGCTCTTCTCTGAGAATGCCCAGGAAGCCTATGACAATATGTTCCAGGCTGTCCGCATCGCTGAGCATCCAGACGTTTTGCTTCCGGCGATGGTCACTACCGATGGATTCATTATCAGCCATGGTATGGAAGTGGTAAATACACTCGATGATAGGGTTGTAAGGGATTTTGTAGGCGAGTACAAAATACCCCGCAATCTACTGGATGTCGACAATCCGATCACCGTGGGTCCGCTGGCCCTGCAGGATTTCTATTTTGAACACAAGGTAGAGCAGGCCCATGCAATGATGAGGGCAAAGCCAGTGGTCCAGGAAATAGCCGAAGAGTACGAAAAGCTGACGGGACGGAAATACGGTTACTTTGAAGAGTATCGTCTAGAAGACGCAGACGTAGCTGTGGTAGTCCTCGGATCGACAGCAGGCACGGCTAAGGTGGTCGTGGACGATCTGCGCAAAGAGGGCATCAAGGCCGGCCTCCTGAAACTGCGCGTATTCCGCCCCTTCCCTTACGAAGAGCTCAGGGAAGCTGTTAAACATGTCAATGTGATAGGTGTTATGGACCGCTCAGACAGCTTCGCTTCCATCGGCGGGCCGGTTTTCAGTGAACTGCGGGCGGCCATGTATGATATGGATCAACGTCCACTGGTGACGAACTATGTTTACGGACTTGGCGGCCGCGACGTAGATCTGCACATGATAGAAAGCGCCTTCCGCGAACTTCTTTCCATCCAAGACAGCGGTAAGGTTGAACAGTACGTCAATTATCTTGGAGTAAGGGAGTGACGGCACCATGGCAGTAAACCTCAAATCTTTGGCGAAAAAACCTGTGCGCATCAGCTCCGGCCACCGCGCCTGTGCTGGATGCGGCTTTCCGCAGGTTATTAAGATGGTATTAGGTGCCACCGATGCCGATGTGGTCACCGGCTGTGCCACCGGCTGCATGGAAGTAACCACAACCGTTTACCCATACACGGCATGGAAAGTTCCGTTTATTCACAACGCCTTCGAAAACTCGGCGGCGACCATCAGCGGTGCGGAAGCAGCTTACCAGTCGCTGAAGCGCCAAGGGAAGATCGATAAGGACATCAAATTCCTTGCTTGGGGCGGTGACGGAGGCACCTATGACATCGGTCTCCAGGCGCTGTCCGGTGCTATGGAACGGGGCCACAACATGGTGTATGTCTGCTATGACAATGGTGCCTATATGAATACCGGCGTCCAGCGTTCCAGTGCTACACCGAAAGGCAGTCACACTACGACCACGCCTGCTGGAACCGTTCGTCCTGGTAAGGCTGAATTCCGCAAAGACCTAACAGCCATTATGGCGGCCCATGGCATTCCCTATGCGGCCCAGGCCAGCGTAGGCAATTTGGTGGACTTGGCCAGGAAAGCGGAAAAGGCATTCAACGTTGACGGTCCTGCATTTCTCAACGTATTTGCGCCGTGCCGTCTTGGCTGGGCAATTCCATCGGATGCGGCCCAAGAGGTGTCAAAGGGTGCCATGGATAGTTGCTTCTGGCCCATTTATGAAGTGGAAGATGGGGCTTGGAAGGTGAACTACAAACCGAGAAACAAGATCTCCATGGATGAGTGGATGAAGCCCCAGGGCCGTTTCCGTCATCTATTCCAGCCCGGAATGGAGGAAGTCAGAGAAAATATCCAGGCTGAAGTGGATAAACAATGGGAGCAGCTTCTTAAAAAAGAAGATGCTTAGGATTTCAGTAGGGGCCGGTTTCTGCCGGCCTCTTTTTTCGGGTTGTTTTTGCAGAAATGTGCTACAATAACGGCAGAGGCTTGGTCACAGGGAGGAAAATGTGATGCCGCACAGTCATGCCATCACCCGTAGAACCCGGAAAGCACTGAAGTTCAACACATTAGAAGGCACATTTGCCGTGGCCAGTGATCAGATGGCAGCACCGTATCTAGGGCTCTTTGCTTTGGCTTTGGGTGCAACCCCCAGCCAGATTGGAATGCTGAATGCATTTCCGGCACTGCTTGGCAACATCCTGCAGATACCCTACGGGATCTTGGCAGAGAAGTACGGTAAACGGCGCCTCATGGTCTTGGCCGGCGGGTCTTGGCTGCGGGCCAGCTGGCTGTTGGTTGCCTTCATGCCTTTTTTGCTGCCCGCACAGATCGCTGTACCGGCCGTGATTTTCTTGGCCACCCTTCGCATTACTATTGGCAGTTTGGGTACACCTGCCTGGATATCCATTCAGGCAGATTTGGTGCCTGCCGGCATTCGAGGCAAGTATTATGCTAACCGCAATGTGATTCAAAATTTCGCAGGTCTAGGTGCAACGGTAGTGGCGGGTCAGGTATTGGGCCTGACCTTTCCCTGGAACTATCAGGCTTTGTTTGTCCTTTCGGCCATCCTTGGCTTGACTGCGGCGAGCATGTTTATGCGTATTCCACTTAACGACCAACATATCCACCCTCCGCAAAAATCGTCACAAGGGTCTCTGCACCGCCGCTTGCGTAATTTCGTGGGCACAATTCGCAGCGATGCCAACTTTGCATCTTATTGCCTGAGCTCATTGGTCTGGAACTTCGGTGTTAGTGTCAGCGGTCCTCTGGTGGCCGTGTACTTTATCCGTACATTAGAGGGCCCGGAGGGTGTATGGGCTGTTGTCACCGGGGCCGCCATTGCAGCGGGTATTCTTTGCCAGCGTTATTGGGGGCGCCTGGCCGATCGATTTGGCCAGAAGAATGTCATGAGCATTGCAGGGATCGGTGCGGTGCTCATACCGTTTCTGTGGTTTTCCATACCCCACTATGCCTTGGCGGTGGCAGTCAATTTCTGGGCAGGTATGAGCTGGGCAGGTTACAATCTAGCAGCCTTTAACCTTTTGTTGGAGATTACGCCGGGTCGAAGCCGCTCCATGTACGCCGGCGTATTCAACACTCTGATGGGGCTGGCTACTGCGGCCGGCCCGTTGGTGGGCGGGTTTCTGGCCGAAGCCATCGGCCTGCGCATGGTCTTCTTGTTATCGCTTGTACTGCGGGCTCTAGGGCTGTTCATTTTCAATCGGCGGGTGGACAATCCATCGGATAAACGCATCTCGTTACACGATCTGATGCCGGCGTGGATTAGACAGCTGCAGAGCATGATCAAGGGATTGTCCTTTCGGTAAGCGGGCAAAGCGAAGGATTCAATCGTAGGAGGAAACATGATGTCCGAGAGCTTTCAGCAAAACTTCGATCGGATCGTGAAGGCGATCATTGCTGACCCTGCTGTTATAGGCTGTTTACTGTTGGGATCCCGGGGAAAACAGTTTCATAGGCCAGATTCGGATTATGATCTGACAGTGATCGTATCCCGGCCCAACCAGGTTGCTCCGTTGGAGAGAAACCTAGCTGCACTGCCTAAAGAAGGTGTTGATGTGGCGATCATGGACCTGGATCGCTTTAGGGAATATGCGGCTTGGGGAGGACCTGAACACTGGGATCGCTATGATTTTGCCCATTTCCAGCTGCTGTGGGATCCCACGGGAGAGGTGTTGGAGATCGCCAAGAGCAAGGGCTTGGTGCCTCCCGAAATCTGCAGTGATTTTATTGCCCAATCGCTCGATGGATACATCAATGCCGTGTTTCGGGCAGTGAAGTGCCGAGCCAGGAGGCAACGGTGGGGGGGCCAACTGGAAGCGGCGGCTTCCACCGGTCCGTTGTTGGATGCTTTGTTCGCCTTTGAACACCGAGTTAAGCCGTTCTATGGCTATTTGGAGCAGGAGTTAGTCTACTATCCGTTGAGGGTTCTGCCCTGGCCTGTGCAGGATTTTCTCCAGTACGTTACGGCAGCGAGCCGGGGCGAACTGACGGCTTTGCAGCAACTCTTGAGGGGTATCGAAACACTCAGCCGCGAACAGGGGTTTGATTGGGTTTTCGATGCATGGGAAGGACAAGATCGTTGGGCCGCGCACTATTCTGATACGGCCGAACGGGACCAAGACAGCGCCCCGGCCGATTGGGAGCGTCTGTAGCGATAGCACGGTGCTGGACTTGCATGAAGTCTGGGCTTGTACTATAATTGAAGTGGCATTTATATCACTGCATGGAAGGGGATCAGACTCTGTACGTGGTTTCAGAGAGCCGGTGGCCGCTGCGAACCGGCCCGCGTCGGAGATCCTGTCCACCCTGGAGCAGAGGGCGGGGAGCACGTGTACTGCAAAACGCCCACCGGTACGCCGGTTACAGCGTGAACGAAGGGAGTTCCGAAGCTCGTTCGGAACTAACCGGGGTGGCATCGCGGAAACAAACTTCCGTCCCTGGACAATGTGGTCTGGTGGACGGGAGTTTTTTGTGTACTATTCCATAAGAGGGAGAGGATAGCATGCTGGATCTGCGCAAGATCCGTCAAGAGCCGGAAAGGATACGCGAAAGCTTGGCTCGCCGCGGTGAACAAGACGCGCCCTTGGATGAGGTTCTGAAGCTTGATGAACGGCGCCGCAGCATTCTTCAAGAGGCGGAAAAGCTGAAGGCACGGCGAAACCAGGTTTCCGAGGAAATTGCGGCGAAGAAACGGGCCAGAGAAGACGCAGAGGATCAAATCCGTGAAATGAAGAATGTATCGGTAGAGATTAAACGGCTGGACGAGGAGCTGCGAGAAGTGGAAGCGGTCCTTGACGACAGACTGCTGCGAATTCCCAATCTTCCTCACGAATCCGTTCATACAGGGCACAGCGAAGATGACAACAAGGAGATCCGCCGCTGGGGGGAACCGCACAGGTTTGACTTCCAGCCCAAGCCCCATTGGGATATTGGTGTTGACTTGGATATCATTGATTTTGACCGGGGAAGCAAGGTATCGGGTTCTCGCTACTATTTCCTCAAGGGCCTTGGAGCCCGTTTGGAGCGGGCCTTATTCAACTTCATGCTCGATCTGCATACGGGAGAGCACGGGTATACCGAAGTTTTCCCTCCGTTCATAGTCAACAGAGCCAGTGCGCAGGGAACGGGCCAGCTCCCCAAATTCGGGGAGGACATGTTTAAGCTTGAGGGAATGGAGCAGTATCTTATCCCGACGGCTGAAGTGCCGGTGACAAATCTCTATAGAGACGAAATCCTGTCGGGCGAGGACATGCCGATCTGCCACGCGGCTTACTCGGCGAATTTCCGTTCCGAAGCGGGGGCCCATGGACGAGATACGCGGGGAGTCATCCGCGTCCACCAGTTCAACAAAGTGGAGTTGGTCAAGTTCACAACGCCGGAAACTTCCTATGATGAGCTGGAAAAGCTGCTGAACAATGCTGAAACGGTACTGCAGCGTCTGCAGCTTCCCTATCGGGTTACCCAGATGTGTACCGCGGATCTTGGATTCACGGCTGCCAAGAAGTATGACCCGGAAGTTTGGATGCCCAGCTACGGCAAGTATGTTGAAATTTCCAGCTGTTCTAATTTCGAGGACTTTCAGGCCCGCAGGGCAAATATCCGTTTTCGGCGGGAACGCGGTGCCAAACCGGAATTCGTGCATACAATGAATGGATCCGGTGTGGCTATCAGCCGCTGTCTGGCTGCCGTTTTGGAGAATAATCAAGAGAAAGACGGTTCAGTTGTGATTCCTGAGGCGCTGCGTCCTTATATGGGAGGGGTTGAGAAGATTGAAAAGAGATAAGAAAGCCCCGGCTGATCAAGCGAAAGGTAGATTTGGTCGGCTTCCTTGGACATTTCCGAAAGGTGTCGTGAGTGTATTTCGGTTCCACGAGTTCGACCGCATTGAAGGTGAGGAGATCGATCTCGTACTGCGGGAAAAGCGTCCCGGAAATCGCAGGAAAGGTTTTGTGCCTTCCTACGAATACAATATTGTCCTGCATGGAACCAACATTGCAGTCGGCAGCATTTCCCTGCGGATCGGCAACAATGAAAACATCTATTATGGCGGTCACATAGGCTACGGCGTCCATGAAGCATACCGCGGCCGGTCCTTCGCCTATAAGGCATGCCAATTGCTGCCGCCTGTGGCCAAGGCCCACGGCTTTGATACGCTCGTGATTACCTGCAATCCAGGCAACATCCCTTCCCGCCGGACCTGCGAGAAGTTGGGTGCGCGCCTAGTGGAGATCGTTGACATCCCCCCGCAGAATGACATGTACCGAGCTGGAGAGCGGAAAAAGTGCCGCTATGTATGGCGGCTGTAATGGTCTATGGGTCTTGGCAATGCAGCCGTACTCCGCCGCGCTCTAGGATCCGCTGCAGTTTTGAGACGTCTGTGTCCACCAAGTCCGCATCTGTGTCGACTGCCAAACAGGCCGCCGTTCCTGCAGCCTGCCCCGTAAGTGCTGCGGCTGGTATGACACGGGTTATTTCCCAGGCGTCGCCTTGTGACGATATAATGCGGCCGGCGGCAATGACATTGGCGATCTCCTGCGGCAGCAGGGCGCGAAAAGGGATTTCGAAGACCGGTCCCCGTGTCCGCCAGTCACCGACACAGCCTATAGAGTCAGGGAAGTGCGCGAAGACGTCGTCGGCGGTCAACGTATATCGGCCTTGGATGCGGCGTGTGGTGCGAAACTGCGCCATACCCGGCAGTGCCAAGACGCTGTATTGATGGTTCTCCTGTTGGAGCAGTTTATCCCGCAGCAGTCTGCGCCCCGCCATGACAAATTCTGTGACATCGCAGGCGCTTATACCATGGTAGCGACGGCTGTTGACGGGCTCACCCTTTCCGTCAGCGCTGGCGCCGAGGGTAGCCAGTCGAACCGCGTCCATGATGCTGTTACGCTCTGCAGCCCGTTCCATTTGCGCCAGGTTTGTGTCATAGGCCCAATACGAGAGCCAATTAGGCCCGCCTGCGCAATCAGCCCCTGCCCTGTGCACCAAATCCGCGTCTCCCGATGCATCGACGAATGCCCGGCCCCGATACAGTTGGCGCCCGGATTTATTCTCCACAAGTACTCCTGTGCAGCGGCCGTCTTCAATCACCGGCCTGCTGAACACGGTGTCGAATAGAAGGTCAACAGATGCCTCTTCTAAGAGCTCGTCGAGGGCTACGGCAAAGGCGGGGGCATTAAAAACCGTTTGGTAGCGGCCATCTTCCTCTGTCTTCGGTCCCTCCGTTTTCCACTGCCCCGGGAGATTGTCATAGCCGTATCGTATGGATACATGCAGCAGTTCTTCGGCGATTCCCCCCGTCACCTGGCGTCCGTACCCATCACACAGCGGCAGATAGATGACCACATGGCCTAGGGTGGCAAGACCGCCGAGCATAACGCTTTTTTCGATCAACAGGGTATTCGCTCCCAAGCGTTTTGCGGCCAGGGCGGCGCTGATGCCCGCCACACCGCCTCCGATGACAATGACGTCGTATTCGCCCACTACCGGAACATCAATCCGTTCTCTGTACATACTGTCTTTCATCGTATTCATCAACTCCTTTTCGACCTGCGACTGGGAAATGCCATGCCTTTCGTGCCCGCAATCGCTGAATAAACTCCCTTTCAATGGTTTTCGTGTGTGTTTTTACCCCACAATGCACCTGGCCAGGGAGGGGCCGACGAGCGAAAAAGAACTGCTGCCCTGCGCTGACCAAAAACTGGACGTGAAAGCCTCGCCCATGGGGGCAAACGGAGTAAGCCAGGTCCAGTCGCTGGCTTATGGGTTGTCCCATGCTGCCGCCGCCGAACCCGTGGCCGGCCCAGAGCTGCCTCGCCGAATTCTGGGTTACTTTATTCTATCACATTTGGCAGAACGGATGTCCGCCGGAATAGAATCTGGATTGTGGTTACCTGGAAATCAAAGGTTTGGCCGCTGCTTGCTGTGCTCCCGTCTGTGTGCAGAAAACTGGCCACCCTGGAGAACGGCACGGCAGCATATCCCGGAATGCCAAAACAAGACATGAAATGAGGAAAAATGATGGATAAGCAGGAATTCAAAAATCCGGACAGTTATTACCGCACAGCTCCATTCTGGTCCTGGAACGACAAACTAGA
>PUOC01000257.1 GCA_003551965.1 Clostridiales bacterium
GCCAGCTGGGCCGTTTCCCGGAGGGCCTTAACCAGCCAAGCATTTTGGTGCGTCACAATGCCGGTGTTGGGGGTATCCATTCCGGCCCAGTCCAGCATGTTCCAAGCTTCAATCTCTAAGAGGCCCTGCTCGTTCAGATACTGGTCGACAAACGTGCGGCACGTCCTGCGCAGAGACGGATACAGCTCCCGCAGCAGTGCCCCGTCACCGCTGAACTGATACAGTTCTCGGCACGCCAAGAGCCAAAGCAAACTCCAGGCAGTCAAGATGTCCTGCCAGCCGCTGGGGACCTGGGATTCCGGCAGCGGCGAGCGCTGCAGCGAGGAGGCCACTAAAGACAAGGAACGCTTCGCTAGGCGGTAGTCCCCATTGACATAGTAGTCTATCAGCGCCTCATTGCGTGCGTCACCGACCCAAAAGGCCTGTTCGTAGGCGGGACAGTCCACGTAGGTGTCCTCCGAGCACAAACGGCTGGTATACTTACACATCTGCCAGATGCTGTTCAGCAGGTAGTCACTGCACTGGAAATCCGGGGCACTGCGTACCGGATAGGTATTGAGCAGGCAGCGGATTTCCTCGATATACAGGGGCTGCTTCAGATTGCCGATGGTAACCAGGCAATAGCGAAAGCCCCGGCGCACATGGGAGTGGAAACTTTGGCAGCCCCGCCGGGTTGTATAGCGAAGGGTGTTATTGAGGTTTTCCGTGAACAGCCAGCGTCCTTCTTGAACCCCTTCAAAGCAGTTCCAGTCCAGGACGGTGTTTTCTTCCGCACTAACCCGGAACTGCAGAAAGCCTGCGATCTCCCTTCCGAAGTCCAGCAGCAACTCCACATCTCCGCCATCGGCCGCTGGGTAAACAACTGTATCCGCCGGGGAGGCAGCAGTCAGGTTCTCCAAATCCTGTACACCCTGATAGCATCCATTGATCGGCGTCGCCCGGGAAGTTTTGGCAAAGATATTGTCCATCACCGATTCTTCGGGGACCGGGCGGAGGGACTGAAGAAGGCTGGCATCCTCCTCCAGGTCTGCGGTGTTCTGTATGGCCAAGAGCCTAGGCAAGTTCTCATGGGCAGCCTCTTCAGGCAGATATAGGAGGCAAGCAGATCCCCTCCCGGACAACGGCTGCAACTGTACCGAGTCACTGGCAGAAAAACCAAAGGGATAGACCATGTCATGCCATTGGCCGCTCAAATCTACAATCACCAAATTGTCCCCCGGCTGCAAGGGCACCGAGGTGCTCATTGCACTGTCAAACTCCACGGTATTTCCATTAATCAACACCCGTCCCCCGAAACCATAGACGCCGAAGCGGTGCCACGTCAGCTGGCAGGATACTTCTGCATGGATGTTCATGACCAGGGCGCCAGCCAGCATCTCACGGTTCGCATCGACCTTCTTCGGGCGGTACAAAGGCAGCAGGTCAACATGATAGGCCCGCTGCAGAGGCTCTACCGTGCGGAGGCTGACAACGCCCTTAGGATAGACCGGCTCTTCGGTAAGAAACGGTATATCGCGGGGTGAGAGGTGGGTCCACGGCTTCATTCCTACGGCACCGATTTCCTCGGCACCATCCCAATCCACTGCTGAAAAACCGCAACTATGCCAGTGCAGGCCCCCGCTCAATAGATCGCGGCCCGCGTCGAATTGCTCTTCATACCCAAGCTGGCAGCAGATCCGAGGCACCTGATGGGCGTAGGCAGGATGGACCTTGGTTTTCCACGATGCGTCGGTCTTGGCCAGCACGCTTTGGCCCGCGGGACTCTCTGTCTCTACCTGACACAGCAGGCCGCCTCGTCCGGCGATATATTGAAACGTCGATATGCCGAGGAAGTGCACCATGACTGCGATGGTGTTTGTGCCGGGTTCTATCTTGCCCGTGATATCGTAGACGTCATATTTTTGGTCAAACGGCCAGCTCCGTACTGGACCCTGGCCCAGCCGCCGGCCGTTGAGGTACAGAACATAGCGGCTATCTGCGGTTATGTACAGCTTGGTCTCTTTTCTTTCTTCGACCGATTGGAAGTCTTTCTTGAAAAGCCGGTATTGGTTTTTTGTCGGACCGCCGTCTCCCCAAATCCACATCGCCTGCCATTCCACTGCCTGTTCTTTCAAGGATTCAGCCTCCCTTGCCTTTTCCCGCCGTCGCTGCACCATTTCCCTGGCCCAGGGCGTTTCGAAGCTCTCCTACGCTGTTGAACAAATGCGTGGGTTGGGCCTCCGCGAGTTCCTCAGCCGTACCGTATCCCCACCCTACAGCAGCGCTGTCAATGCCGTTGGCTGTGGCCCCTTCCACGTCAAAGCGGCGATCACCCACCATGATAACCCCTTCCCTCGGCAGCTGCTCCGAACGCAGCACATGTCCAATTAAGGCTGCCTTGTCAGAATGGGTGCCGTCTAGTTCGCTGCCATAGATCCCACAGAAAAACCGATCGATGCCGAACTGCTCTGTAATCGGCTCTGCGAACACCTGAGGTTTCGATGTCACCACGAACAAACACCTGCCCTGCATAACCAGTTCTTCCAGAAGCTCATATATGCCGGGGTAGAGATAGTTCTCAAACATGCCCTGGCTCCGGAAATACCGGCGATACGCTTCCACCGCCTCCCACGCCCGTTCCTGCGAAAATCCGAAGTACTGCTGGAAAGATTGCTGCAGCGGCGGCCCGATGAAATGCTCCAGCTGGTTGGGATCCGCTGGCTCCATTCCGAAATGGGACAGGGCAAATTGAATGCTGTTAATAATGCCTTCCTTAGGATCCGTCAATGTGCCGTCCAGGTCAAACAGTATGTGCCGGTATGCCTTCACTTCAATGTCGTCCCCTTTTCTGACGATGCCCCGTTCCGCGCAGGCTGTCTGTCCCTGTCCCCTTTCGGTTTTTCCGACGGCAGTTCCTTCCCAGAAACTCCAGAGGACCCAATGTCTCCTGGTCTGCATAGGAAACGATTCTGCAGAGCATGGGCCACCAAAGCACACAGATGACAAAACACCCGATCTCGGCCGCAGAGCGGGCCCGCTCTGCCGTGGGCCTTTCTGCAAAAAACGCTGCCCCAGAAATCAGTGAGCAAGTGGGAAAAGGCATGGCTGTGAGGGAAAAACAACGAGAAACTCGGAGCTGATTTTGCGTGTCCGCCGCTCTCGAGGTTGGACCCATAGGCCACCATAGGTTATACTGAAGATGAGCAGAGGAACAGGGAATGCTGACAAACGCATTTCCAAGGGCACAGGTGCTCTATCCAGTGCCGCTTCCCGAGGCAATCGGGAAGGGTGCTTTGCAGTAGCTCATCGCTGGCATTCACA
>PUOC01000253.1 GCA_003551965.1 Clostridiales bacterium
CGGTCAGAAGCTCCACCGAACGCACGGAAGTCTTAGCCGGAGCCGATGCCGTGGTGTCAACCATTGGTGTAGGCGGTCGCAGGGCTTGGGAGCAGGATGTATTCATCTTTCAGCAGTTTGATATTTTCCAATCTACCGGTGATACCTATGGTGCAGGAGGAGTATCTCGCGCCCTACGAACCATACCAGTTCTCATTGATATTGCAAAAGATATGGAAAGGCTCTGCCCTAACGCTCTCTTTGTGAATTTCACCAATCCCATGACCGTTAACTGCTGGGCGCTTACGCAAGAGACGGGAATCAGAACCATCGGACTCTGTTACGGTGTCACCTATTTTCAGCATTTCTTAGCGAACTTCATTGAAGTCCCGTTTCGGGAAACCTGGGCAAAGGCCGTCGGTGTCAACCACTTCACTTGGATCACGGATTTCCACTACGACGGTAAGGATGCATGGCCGCTCGTACGGGAGAAGATGCGTCAAGGAAAGCCCGGGGTCGGCCCCTATACCATGGAACTCTTTGAAGCATTTGATGCTTTTCCCTGCGTGGGCGATGGCCACATCTGTGAATTCATCCCTGGATTTCAAGGGAAGGGAGCTTATTATGGGCAGACCTTCGGTATCGACGGTGGACACAATTTCGCTGAATACGCCAAGTCCTGGGATCGCGTGTTTGATGATATGGCCGATCAAGCCTATGGCCGGAAACCGCTGGAAAGAATAGCAGATAACGCCTCTGGTGAAACGTTCAAGGATGAAGAGCTTTTTATTGATGTTCTAGGGGCAACGATGGGCGATGCCCCGGTGGAGCGAACCATCAATCTGCCCAATACCGGTCAGGTATGGAATCTGCCGTTGGGAGCAGTACTAGAAAGTACGACTCTGGTGAATAGCGGGGGCTTTCACCCGCTGCACTACGGGGCGCTGCCTCTCGGAATAACGGCCATCATGCAGCGAATTCTCGGAGCCCAAGCGCTGACCGTTGAAGCAGCACGAAGCGGAGACCGTAAGCTGGTGGTGCAGGCCTTCCTGGCCGACTTAACGGCCGTCAAGAAAAGGGATGCCGAGAAGCTGGCAGATTGCATTCTCGCAACCCACCGGAAGTATCTTCCCCATTTTCATTAGAAAGGGGCGTGTTTCCTTTGCCAACCACGCGCCGGGCAGTGGAGGGGACTCCGATTGATTGGCGCCGGCAGCGATGGAACGGGCATAATCTTGGAGAGCCGAAATTGACAAAAGGGGTCATCTGTGGGGGCCGTACCCATATCGAGCCCGCATACGGTGGTTAATGTTCTCAGGGTGCGATCTTAGCTCCTCGGCCATGGCTGCGGTACGTTTCTGCATAGGGAAGGGCTCGGCGGCATTTGCCGCCGGCCGAGGGTCCCAAACCAACAGGGAGGAAGGATTTGCTTCGACAGCTGGCGGTTAGTGACCGCAGGCGGCGGTAGAAACCACGCGCCATACGACCACTCGCCGCGATACAATGTGCGCGGCATAGACAACTCCGGCAGCTCAGTCATCGTCCTCTGCGCGGAGGTGCTCCAGGTGTTCGGTCAACATTTTTTGGTCTTCTAACTCGGAGCACTTCTCGAGCCCTTGCCTAAGGACTTCCATGGCCTTCTCCTTGCTCGCAGACTTCAGATGGAGGGCCCATTCCACATAGATGCTGCCGAAATCAGGGTACGACTCGCTCAACTTCCTGAACTCTTCGTCAGCTTCACTGCGGCTGCCCATCCGGCTGAGCGCGACGGCCCTCATGAGTTCTAGACGCTGTTCCAAATCCGGGGGGAAACCTATGCCATCAGCTACGACGGTATCGCAAAAATCCCACAACCGCTTTGCCACAGCGGGATCATTGCCCGCCGCGTTTTCCAGAACAATGGGATATTCATAGAACCAATTGGCAATGATCTCTGAGCTTGCTATCTTGCTATCCAGTTCTTCCATGGGAGTATCCTGCAGCTCATCGCGAATGAACTCGTTCCAGAGTGAATCCCAAAACGGCAGTGCATCTTCCTCATTTCCCTCATAGAAGAGTTGGTAGCCCCGCTCAAGGTTCAGCTTTGCCTGCTCTGTTCGTTCATCCATGATGCCTACGCTGCCATCGTCCAAGTATACCAAGGGCCTGTCGATACAGCACTTCTTGTACTTCTTGCCCGAACCACAGGGACAAGGTTCATTGCGTCCGATCTTTGCCATACTATCTGCCTCCTAACAGCATGTTCGTTTTTGAATATTTTCGGGGATGTGGCTAGAAATCCTTGTTTGGATTACCAGGCTGCGGCCGCTTGCATGCTAACCAGTGCCGATGCTTGTTTGTCACAGGTTGCATTCCAGCGCCACTCGGCTGCAGTGGTTGAATACCGCGAACCGTTCTAGGCTGCGGCCAAGAGCAGCTTTCATGCGGGTATCCGGTTGTTCCCCTTCTTCCCACCAGATGTTCTTTATTCTCAAAACGCTTGACTTTCGATCCCGTATAGGCTCAATCCGCCCGATTAGACGACTGTTGTAAAGGATCGGCAGGACATAATAACCGTACTGGCGCTGTTTGGCCGGTGTGTAGATCTCCCATTTGTAGCGGAACCCGAAGAGTGCGGCTATCAGTTCCCGATCCCACAGCAGATTATCCAGGGGGGCTAGAAATTCCATCCGGGTGCGGCCTTCCTCGGTGGCTGCGGCCTGTTCAAGCAGCAATCGATCGTCTGTCAAACAGTATAATGGTACCTTGATGCCTTCCACCTTAACGGGGAGAAGAGCGCCGGTGGCCCGCAGTTCTTCAAAGGCTCTGTTGCGCGTTGCGGCGTTCAGTCCTTCAATTCCCAGCCAAGCGTCGGAGGCCTTGTTCCACAGCAGGCCGACAGATCCGATGCGCCGCAGAATTCTCCAACGGACATGCTCTTCCCTGGTTGCATGAGGGTCTGACGCGTGGCGGATATCGTCGGGAAGATGATCTTCAGCCAACGCATAATACTTCATAGAACCTGCTTTGTGATGGACGATCAATTCGCCTCGAGAATACAGTGTTTCCAAGGCCGCCCGGGCCAGCGAGGTGGCATTCCAGGACCAATCCACTTTTTCATCCCAGGGCAGGTCGCGGGAACACAGATACCCTTTTTCTCGAAGGAGCGATTTTATTCTCTTTGCCACAGCCTCAATGGCTGCCGAACTGCCGTCCTCACCAGTGTATTGACTCCGCTGACGCTGGAAGTATTTCCAATCACTGACGGCAAAAATGGACATGTTCTTATCAAAGTAGTCAACCAGCCAGCGCCTATTGTAGAGCAGGTCATACAGCATGTC
>PUOC01000250.1 GCA_003551965.1 Clostridiales bacterium
AGTATTCTCAAATCCCATAGATTCAAACATGTGTCGAACGTGGCCGGAGGTATGACCGGATATAGTGCGGCAGGCTATACCCGGGAATGCAGAGCATGCATGGCCCCCCACGGCTCACGCTTTTACACCGGCGTCAAAGATAATCCGCTGTCCTGACCCTCGGTAAGATTGGAATCGCGGATATCACCATTGTCCTGCGTGACGGCAAAACACCAATTTGCAGGCGCACCAAAAAAGGGAGCGGCGTTAATTTGCCACTCCCTTCCGTGTCTGTCTATGTGCTTTGGCTTCTGCGGTCAGTTCTTGCATGCGTACCTTTGCTGCGTAGTCCAGAGCGTTGTCCCACATGTTTGTCACCTCGCTTCTTGTCGAATTAGCGGAAGAGTTTCTTCCAGAGTGATTCCCGGCTGGCCTGGGCCTGCAGCTGCTGGTTGTGCTGTTCGGCCAATGTCTGCTCATATCCGAAGTTCATCATGGTTTTACCTCCCGTTTGTCTTCTTGGTTTCATTCTACCCTCAATCCTCGGCGTTCGTAACGGTCACCGGATTGATCTTTGCCTCGGGCTTGCGGCGGATATCTCCTCCGCCTACCAGGCCTGGCTTCTGCGGCTGCGGCGGTTTCTGTCGGCTTGGGCCGTCAGTTCCTGGATGCGTACCTTTGCTGCGTAGTCCAGAGCGTTGTCCCACATGTTTGTCACCTCGCTTCTTGTCGAATTAGCGGAATAGTCTCTTCCAGAGTGATTCCCGGCTGGCCTGGGCCTGCAGCTGCTGGTTGTGCTGTTCGGCCAATGTCTGCTCGTATCCGAAGTTCATCATGGTTTTTCCCTCCTGTTTGTCTTCTTGGTTTCATTCTACCCTCAATCCTCGGCGGCGGTAACGGTCACCGGATTGATCTTTTCCTCGGGCTTGCGGCGGATATCCCCTCCGCCTACCAGGCCTGGCTTCTGCGGCTTCGGCGGGCCAAGTCGGCTTGGGCGGTAAGTTCACGAATCTGTACTTTGGCTGCGCAGTCTAAAGTGCTCTGCCACATGTTGTTCACCTCGCTTCCTGTCGGATTAGCGGAAGAGTTTTTTCCAGAGTGTTTCCCGGCTGGCCTGGGCCTGCAGCTGCTGGTTGTGCTGTTCGGCCAATGTCTGCTCATATCCGAAGTTCATCATGGTTTTTACCTCCCGTTTCTCTTCTTGGTTTCATTCTATCCTCAATCCCCGGCGGCGGTAACGGCCACGGGATTGATCTTTGCCTCCTGCTTAAGGCGGATATCCCCTCCGCCTACCAAACCTGGTTGCTGCGGCTGCGGCGGTTTCTGTCGGCTTGGGCCGTCAGTTCCTGGATGCGTGCATTCGCTGTGTAAACCAGAGCATTTCCCCACATGGTTGTCACCTCTTTTTCTTTTTTATCGGAACAGCTTCTTCCAAAGTGATCCCCGGCTCGCCTGGGCCTGCAGCTGCTGGTTGTGCTGTTCGGCCAATGCCTGCTCATATCCGAAGTTCATCATGGCTTCTGCCTCCCGTTTGTCTTGTTGTGTTCATTGTACCTGCAAGAACGTCTTTGCTTAACGGGCAGGAGGCGTATTCTGAGCTCATCCCCAAGACGGAATGCTTCTAGGCAGATTTTAGCGGATAAATGCTGCAAACACCGGGGCGAGAGAACCATTTCAGACCGCCGTTGGCGGGAATTGCGGACACGCAGGCGGGAACCGCATGGACGGCGTAGAATACTTCCAGGGACAGGCTGGCTGCCGATGCGTTCGCTTCGCAGTTAGCTGATCTGAAAGGAGAGCGCCGCATGAACAAGTCTTCTGACCAAAAATATATATCGCTGATGGATACCGTAGATCCTGAGGCTAGGCCGTTTACACGCTGGTGGTGGTATGGGGCCGCGGTGGAAAAGGCCGAGATCAGCCGCCAACTCCAGTACATGGCTGCAGCCGGCATCGGCGGGGTGGAACTGCAAGTGCTGTATCCATCGGAAGCCGATGATCCAGACGCCGGGATCATAAACTATCCCTTCTACTCACCGGAATTCTTCGAACGCCTCACCCACACCATCAACGAATGCCGCAGGCTGGGTCTTTGCTTTGACATGACCTTGGGTTCTAGCTGGCCCTACGGCGGCCCCTTTGTTTCTAACGACATGGCTGCCGCGGTTCTGCTGCCCTACCAATTTGATATCCTCGGGCCGACGGTCTACAGTCAAGACTTCACGGGGCTGTGGGCCGGGGAAGTCATACAGGCGGTGCTTTGCCGTCTCGACGAAGGACGGGTTGATGAAGCATCGATGACCGACATTACCGGCCAGCTTGAGCAGACATGGATCTACAGCTGGCCCTACGGTCGGCAGATCCGGAACTTAGACGTTTCCCCAGGGCAATGGCGCCTGTTCATTTTTGTCTCCTCTGAATACCGACAGCGTGTAGGCGCTCCTGCACGCGGCATGGACGGGTTCGTCATCGATCACTGCCGGCGGGAAGTGACCGACCACTATCTTGCCAACATCGGTGAGCCCTTCACAGCCAAGCTGGGACACGGCGCCGCTAGAACGTTCTTCTGCGACTCCATTGAGCTCGGGGGCAGCAACTTCACACCTGCCATATTCACGGCCTTTCGCGCCCGGCGGGGCTACGACTTGAAACAGTACCTGCCCGCCATGTGGTCGGATATGGGCAGCAATACGGAGCGTGTGCGCTGGGACTATTACAAAACCATGTCCGATCTCACCATTGAGAACTTTTTTGAACCCGTGAGCCGTTGGAGTCGAAGCCAAGGCAGCCGTTCCCGCTTCCAGGCCCACGGAACGTGGGCCGATATCCTGCGGGTGTATGCGTCTGCGGATATTCCCGAGGGAGAAACGTTCGGTGAAGGTGATTGTCTGGAAGTAAACACCGTGCACCGGCGCCTGGCTTCATCGGCCGGCCACATCTATGGGCGAAATGTTATTTCCAATGAGTCCTTTACATGGCTGCGAATGCCGCGTTTTTTGGTTACTTTGGAAATGATCAAGCTGGCAGCCGATGCCATTTTCCTCGACGGAATAAACCACATCGTAAACCACGGCTATGCCTATTCCCCCGCGCGGGCAGGCCTTCCAGGACAGGCTTTCTACGCATCGTCTCTGATATCCCATACCAACACCTGGTGGAAACACTATCCTCCAGTGGCCGCATACAAAGCACGAGTGTCATCCATGCTGCAGCGCGGCTGCAACGTGGCTGAGGTGGCGATCTACATACCCCAAAATGACATTTGGTCGCAGACGCCATTCGCAGCACTTCATCTGTCCATG
>PUOC01000097.1 GCA_003551965.1 Clostridiales bacterium
ACGATGTGCTGCCTTGGGATCACCTTGATGCCGGCGTTGAGAAGTCATTTCTATGGCAGGAGTACCAGGCCGCGCTGGCCGAGGAGATCACTGCAGACTGCCGCCTCGGTTCCTGCAGCGGCTGCGGTGTCTGCTCAGCCCTCAAGGTGAAGAATGTTCTGCAGGGCGGTGGCGATCATGCCTAGACTGCGCGCTCGTTTTTCCAAAGAGCAGCCCGTGAAGTACTTGTCGCATCTGGACATGGTGCGGACCTTCGAGAGATCATTGAAACGGGCAGGCATTGTCATGCATTACAGTGAAGGGTACCATCCCAAGCCGAAACTGTCGTTTGCTTCGGCCTTGGCGGTTGGGGTTACCAGCGAAGCCGAGTACGTGGATCTGGAAATCGCTGCCGGGCAAAGCCCGGATGGGGTTGTGGAAAGCCTTAACGCGTCCCTGCCCCGGGGTATCAGGGTGCATGAAAGTGCGCTCTTACCACCTAAGGCACCTTCGGCGATGGCGATTGTTAACGCGGCATCCTATTGCTTGTATCTCCAGGACACAGATGGCTTCCGCGGCCGCATCTGCCAATTGCTGAAGGAAAGTGAGCTTTGGATCAGACGGACAACCAAAAAAGGTGAGCGGTCTATCGACGTCCGCCCTTGGATTTTTGCATTGGAGCCTCGAGAGCAGTGCATATATTTGGAGGCGGCGTCGGGTTCGTCGGGAAATCTGCGGGTTGAAGAGGTGCTGGTGTTACTCGATGCAGACCGCGAAGCCGCCCAAGTACACCGCACCGGACTATGGATCCGCAAGGGAGATAGGCTGTACAGTCCGCTGCAGGAGGTGCACGGGTAGTGAAGCGCACCATTGCCATATCTTCTATCATAAACCAAATCTTCGTCGGCGTTGTTGAGGATGGCCGGTTAGCGGAGTTTTACATTGAAAGAGAAAATCAACAGCGTACTGTGGGCAATATCTATAAGGGCAGGGTGGAAAATGTTCTCCCTGGCATGTCGGCAGCATTCGTCAATATTGGTTTGGAACGCAACGCCTTCCTCTACGTTGATGATGTGGTGCCTCGCAAAGATGACCAATCTATCGAAGATCTGCTTCGCCGCGGGCAGGAACTGTTGGTGCAGATCGTCAAGGAGCCGGTGGGTACCAAGGGAGCTCGCATTACCACCCAGCTATCCATTCCGGGGCGGTTTCTCGTGCTGATGCCCGGGGAGAACCACATCGGCATATCCCGCCAGATCCAAGATGTTGATGAGCGTGAGAGGCTGCGGAAGATCACGCACGCTTTGTGTCCGCGCGGCCATGGTCTTATTGTCCGAACGGTAGCCGAAGCCTGCACACCGGAAGAAGTTGAAGAAGATCTGCAAGCGTTGATCAGCCAGTGGCGTCAGCTGCGGGCAAAGGCTAGCCGCACGAAGGCTCCTGCGCTGATTTATAAGGATCATGACCTGGTGTATCGCATCATCCGCGATCTGGTTACCGACGAAGTTTCTGAGGTTCTTGTGGATCAGACAGAGCTTTGGCAGCAGGCTAAGGATATGGTCGACTCTCTGGGTTTGGACCATCCGCCGGCCGTGCGCTATTACGACATGCCCCTTCCTTTGTTTGAGGAACTGGGTTTGACAAGGCAGTTGGAACGGGCTTCCAAAAGGCGGGTCTGGCTGGATTGCGGCGGCTATCTTGTTTTTGATTACACAGAGGCGCTGGTATCGATTGATGTCAACACAGGCAAGTACGTGGGAAAGGCCAGTTTGGAGGCAACGGTGCTCCAAACGAATCTGCAGGCTGCCGATGAAATTGCCAAACAGCTGCGTCTGCGCAATCTAGGGGGCATCATTGTCATTGATTTCATTGATATGGAGCAGGACAGCGATCGCGCGCAGGTGATTCAGCGTATGGAGGATGCACTGTCCGGGGACAAAGTGAGGACCCATGTTCTTGGTTTCACAAAGCTGGGACTTGTGGAACTGTCCCGCAGAAAGTCGAAGAAATCCTTGGCGGCACTGCTGGAAAGCCCTTGTCCCCACTGTCTTGGACTCGGGCGCGTTAAGTCCGAAGAATCCTTGGCTCTTCGGGCTGCACAAGAGGTCTATTCGGTGGCCCGTGAGCCGGAAGTGGAGGCCGTACTGATTCAATGCAATCCGAATGTAGCCTCTTTTCTAATTGGCAACGGTGGTGCCAATCTCGAGGCCTTGGAAAAAGATACAGGGGTAGCCGTCTATGTTCGAGGCGACGAGGCGCTAGAACGGGACGACTTTCAAATTCGTTCCGGCAGCAAAGAGGCAGTGGCGAAGAGAGCAGCGCCGGTTATGGAGGGCGATCGATTGGAAGTGGAAATTGAGCGCGCCCATTCGAAAAACCCGCGCCACGGTATTGCTCGCGTGGAAGGCTTTGTGCTCGATGTTCCCGGTGCAGGCCACTATATTGGATCGGTTGTCGATGTGGTTGTGACCGATGTTCGCCGCACGTATGCTGTGGCAGAAATGCAAAATCGAAATTGACAGGCACCTTGGTTGGTGGTACAATTTGACGGTAGGTGTGCACCGCGCGCTGATACCGCACGGTACGGGCTTTGAAACGCTCTCAAAGGCGTGCCTGAAACCGGCGAGTCTGTAGGTAAGGGAGGTGCAGCAGTGACTGCTGTAGTTGAAACCGGTGGCAAACAGTACCGAGTTCGTGAAGGAGATACCATCTTTGTTGAGAAGCTCCCGGGAGACGCAGGTGACAGTGTAACCTTGGACCGTGTTCTCCTGGTCAGTGATGACAATGGCGTCAAGGTGGGAAATCCGACCGTTGAGGGTGCCAAAGTACATGCTAAAGTGGCGAAACAGGGCAAAAACAAGAAAGTGGTTGTCTATAAGTTTAAGGCAAAGAAGAACTACCGCCGTAAACAAGGCCATCGTCAACCTTATACAAAGTTGACAATTGATGCGATCGAAGCGCAATGATCGGTGTCCGGCTGTTGTACGATAGCCGAGGCTGGCGGGGCTATACAGTGGAAGGCCATGCCGAATATGCCGCCAGGGGCGAAGACATTGTCTGCGCGGCGATCTCCGCTCTAGCCCAGACAGGTGTCTTGGCACTGGAAAAAACGGCCGGCATCCAGCCGGAGGTCCGAATTGCAGATGGAATGCTTTCGTGCCTGTTGCCCTGTGGCCTTATACGAGAACAGTGGGACAGGTGCCAGGTGGTATTGGACACCATCGTGCACGGGCTGCATGCGATAGCCGACGAATATGACGCATATGTGAGAATTGAGGATGTG
>PUOC01000307.1 GCA_003551965.1 Clostridiales bacterium
GGATCCGGAAAAGAATGCAATGCGCACATGAGGGCAGACCGCGGCTAGATAGTCTGGTGCGGAGAAATCAGAGAAGTCAAAAGAGACCGGAACGCGGGCCGCGATCTTGGCCAGTTCTGGCTCCAAACTCGAATAACAGCTAGTGTGGACAAAATCGAAGCCCTGTACATAAGCCAGATCCTCCTCGGTAAGGCGAAGACGCACAATGTGCTGCGCTGTATCCTTAGGGCCTCCTGCAAAGACTCGATCTCCTTCCGGAGTCAGGTTAACGCGAGGCTGGCCGCTCTTCGCCAAGAGGTGCCGGGAACGGTCGAAGCTGATCTGTTCTTGGCTCAAAGACCACTGAATATGTTCAGCAAAGCTATCATTGCCAAAGACGCCGATATAGGCACAATGGTCGAAACCAGCCCTTCGGCAGTGCACGGCCACATTAACCGCATTGCCCCCGGGATAATACAGGCCCTGGTCAACATAACAATCGACGACATTATCGCCGATGGCGATCATCTGCATCCTATCAAACCTCACTTTGCACGAAATGCAATTCCTAAAAGGCCTTTTGGTGTCACTATCCCTTGACTGCACCTGCGGCCATGCCCCGAACCAAGTGTCCTTGGATTGTGATGACGATCAGCACCATAGGCAGAGACGACATGACCATCCCCGCCAATAGGACACGCACCCGCTCTGTACCAAACGCATCGAGGAAATCCATAAGGCAGGACGGGATAGTCTTGCAGCGGTTGGAATCGATAAAAATGGGTGTCTCTGGATTTCTGCCCCCAGCGGTGGAAGCAGCGAATCAGGACTTCGTCCCGCGCTAAGGCCCGGGCCACTGCGCCGAAGATCAACACTACCACCACGAAAACGAGTGTGAATCGTCAAAACATGGTTTTCCTTCCTGATGTGGATGGCAGGCAGCCCTGTTTTGCTGTTAGTTCCTGTCATAGGTTCGGGATTAATGGGCTGTTCACACTGGTTCATGCGGCGGCGGGCCGTCGAATCTGCCTCCTTGTTTCCGTCGACACGCGCGCTTAGTATTCCATTTTCCACATGTAACGACGTACTGATAGGGGATGACCACGATGTTCTGCTAGTTCGTCGGCGAACTGGCGGAACACCACTCCCACAACCAAATGAGCAAAGTATTTCTGGAGGTCTTCGTCGATGCCTGTCCAGTCAAATTCGGCGGCGTCGATGGTTACAACCCGGTCGGAGAAACGATGCAGAAAGGCCTCGGCGCGTTCGTCCAACGGGCGCGTTTCGTCAATACCCTTGACTAAGACAAACGGAACATCGTAGTCGGTGATCTCAAAGGGCCCATGAAAGAACTCACCGGTGTGGATGGCGCCGGAATGGATCCACTGCATTTCCTGAAGCAGGCAGGCAGCGAAGGCATAGGTGGGTCCATAGCAAGATCCACTTCCCATTGCATAAATTAGAGGTTCGCGTTTGTAGGCGGAGCCGAACGTCCTGGCGACCACCGCATATTTGGCTTTGTTGTCGGCGAAAACTTCTCCAAGTTTGGAAATGGCTGCAATGGCACGATCAAACTTTTCATCGGGCTCTTTCCCTTGGATGATTCCGAAGATTAGCTTAGCCAAAATGGCCTGATTCAGTTCCTCTGCAGCTGCTTCGGGACCCCAATCGTAGTGGAGACCGTATTCAGCAGCCTCCCAGAGAGGTGAGCCTTCGACATTGGAAAAAGCAATGGCCAAAGCACCTTGGGCTCGAGCAACCTTGGCCGCGTTAACGGTTTCGGGCGTCGTTCCAGAGTGCGAGCAAAGGATGACAACGCTGCCAGGGCCGAGTGCTTTGGGACGCCGGTGCACAAACTCATTGGCGGTATAGACGAAGCTAGGTATGTTGGTTTCCCGGTCGATCATGTACTGGCTGGGCAGAAAAAGGGCCATGGAGCCGCCACAGGCAACGAAATAAAGTTGCTTCATTTCGCTGGCCAGGGCTGCTTTGAGAGCACTGTCCAACTGCTCTTGATGTCTTTGGTTCAATTATATCTACCCCCGAATTCATAATACGTCATAGGACGTTATATCATATTTTAGACCGACTGCGATAAATCGTCAACCTAAGGATTTTGCCAATTTCTTTGGCGAATGGCGCCTTAACATGCGACTCCAAGCAGGGATTCGTCAGGACGTTTGCATAAGAAATTATTGTGAATGCGAACTCTCTAGATGATCTTCCAGTAAATCAGAGTGGCTGAACCAAACAGCACTTCAATGTCTCTGTCATTGCTGACAGAAAAGTGCCGGCCATGGTACCATCAAAGCAAAAACCGACCGTCGGTCAGTTCCCGTCCCCCGGAGGTATATATCTTGCCAAACTCGAATGCCAAAGCCGGCGAGAGCAGATACTGCATACTGCCCTTAAGCTCTTCGCCCATCAAGGTCATGAAGAAACATCTCTGCAAGACATCATCGACACACACAGCTGGTATATGTAAGGCGGGCTCGGCCCACGTTAGTGTCTCAAGCGAGGGCGTGAGCGTATCTAACTCCGCCTGGCTAACATAGCTAACTTCCCCAGCATTCTGTGCAAACACCTGTTGAGAGGGATCGCATCCGTGACAATGGTAGCTTTCTTGATCCGCGTCCTGGCCTTGGCAGCTCCTGTCGACGTCTTCACCGAAAGCCGGCGGCAGCGAAATAGTTTCACGGGATGGAAAAACTCAGTCGGCAACGGGATGCCTTTTCTTCACGACTTCAAGCTTCTGCCGTACCTCGGATTCAATATCGATCTCCAAATCGTGGGCTAGCAGCAATGTGTAGATGATGACATCGGCTACCTCTGACCCTATCTGCATTCTACGCTCACGAAGCGCTATTTCGCTGGTTCGCCATTGAAAATGCTCGAGTAATTCGCTTGCCTCTAGACTAATCGAAATAGCCAGGTCCTTCGGCGTATGAAAGCTGCGCCATTGTCGAGTTTCGTTCACCTCAAGAATCTCTGCGAGTAGTTGTTTCAAAACTGCCATGCCTCCCTCGATTCCTAGCAACTCCCAAAGCTCTTAGCCGTTCGATCAGCGACGCTGCTTAGGCTTTTTATACTGGACCCATAAAATGAGACACGTAATGGCTAGGTCTTAGCTACACCGTTCCCGAAAGGCGAAAAAAGGATCTTCGGAAACGGAAGGAGCAAATTCATGGCTAAGAAAAAGAAATGGACACCGGAACAGAAGATGGAGATCGTACTGGAAGTTCTTAAAGGTGAACGGATGATTGGCGAGATTGCC
>PUOC01000218.1 GCA_003551965.1 Clostridiales bacterium
CGGTAGGTATCCACGGGAAGCCGCTTGATATAGCCCTGGTGTGTGATAGTCACGACCATGTCTTCCTCGGCTATCATGTCCTCAATTTCAATGTCGCTTTCCCCGGCGGTGATCTCCGTTCGCCGCTCATCGGCAAACTTGTCCCGTATTTCCCGCAGTTCTTCCTTGATAATCTCGTACACCAGCGACATATCACCGAGAATGGAACGTAGCTTTTGAATGAGTTCCTGGAGCTCAGCATACTCTTTTTCGATCTTTTCCCTTTCCAGACCGGTCAAACGCCGCAGCTGCATATCGAGAATGGCCACCGCTTGGCGTTCAGAAAGGGAAAACCTTTCCATGAGACCTTCCTTCGCTGCTCGATCATTTTCGGCACCGCGTATGAGAGCTATGATTTCATCAATATTATCCAAAGCAATGCGCAGGCCTTCAAGGATGTGGGCGCGATCCTCAGCCTTCTGCAGTTCAAATTGGGTTCGCCGTACAATCACATCTCTCTGATATTCGAGATAGTGGTTAAGAGCTTCCTTAAGATTGAGGACCTGCGGCTCGCCATTAACCAAAGCCAGCATGATGACGCCAAAGGTGTCTTGGAGCTGTGTGTGCTTGTAGAGACGATTGAGGACCACATGGGGATTGGCATCACGCCGAAGTTCAATGACCACCCTAGTGCCGCCTTTGTCAGATTCATCCCGAAGATCCGTAATGCCTTCAACCTTTTTATCTCGGACTAACTCAGCGATTTTCTGAACCAGGGTCGCTTTGTTAACCATATAGGGAATTTCGCTGACAACAATCCGCATCTTGCCATTGTTCATTTGTTCCACTTGACTTTTCGCCCGGATGCGAACCCGGCCGCGGCCTGTTTCGTAGGCTTCCTTAATCCCATCGCGTCCAAGTATGAGCGCACCCGTGGGAAAATCAGGGCCCTTAATGGATTGGCGCAGCTCCGAAATGCTTGCTTCCGGATTATCGATCAAGGTAATCAAACCATCGACCACTTCACCCAGATTGTGAGGCGGGATGTTAGTGGCCATACCTACTGCAATACCGGACGCTCCGTTGACAAGCAGATTGGGAAATCGAGCCGGCAATACAGCCGGTTGTTCCAGAGTTTCGTCAAAGTTAGGGAGGAAATCGACGGTATCCTTGTCGATATCGCGCAGCATTTCCATGGCCAAGCGAGATAGACGCGCTTCTGTATAGCGCATGGCCGCGGGCGGATCACCGTCTACACTGCCGAAGTTGCCATGTCCATCGACAAGCATGGCACGGTACGAAAACGGCTGTGCCATGCGTACCATGGCATCATAGATGGCAGAATCACCATGGGGATGGTATTTACCCATTACTTCGCCGACGATTCGGGCGGATTTTTTGTGGGGCCGGTCAGGTCGATTGCCTAATTCGCTCATAGCAAATAGAATCCGGCGCTGGACCGGCTTGAGTCCATCGCGGACATCCGGAAGAGCCCGCTCCACAATGACGCTCATGGCGTAATTGATATAGGACTTCTTCATCTCATCCTCAATTCGAATGGGAACGACCTTCCCGTCTTGGAATTCCACTGTCACTACACTCCTCTAGACGTCCAGGTTCGTAACCTCTTTGGCATGTTCCTGGATGAATTCGCGCCGTGGTTCTACTTTTTCGCCCATCAGCGTGTTAAACATCTCGTCCGCTACCATGGCGTCCTCAAGGGTCAGCTGCATGGTAGTCCGAGTTTCGGGATTCATCGTGGTATCCCACAGCTGGTCGGCATCCATTTCCCCCAGTCCTTTGTACCGCTGCAGGGAAATACCCTGCCTCCCAATTTCATTGAGAAGACGCTCAAGCTCACGGTCAGAAAAGAGGTAGTACTCTTGTTTTCCTTTCTTAACCTGGTACAGAGGAGGAAGGGCAATATAGATATGGCCGCGTTCCAAAAGTGGCCGCATGTACCGATAGAAGAATGTCAGCAGCAGAGTGCGTATATGGGCTCCATCCACATCGGCGTCGGTCATCAGAATGACCTTTCGGTACCTCGCCTTGCTGATGTCAAAATCTTCACCGATACCCGTTCCCAATGCAGTAATCATCGAGCGAATTTCGTTGTTGGCCAGGATTTTGTCTAAGCGAGCTTTTTCTACATTGAGTATCTTGCCCCGCAGCGGCATAATCGCCTGGAAACGACGGTCCCGGCTCATCTTAGCCGTACCGCCGGCCGAGTCTCCCTCCACAAGATACAGTTCACACACGTCCGGGTCATTCAGACTGCAATCGGCAAGCTTACCAGGCAGTGATGAAACTTCCAGAGCTGTCTTGCGGCGGGTCAGCTCGCGTGCCTTTCTCGCAGCCATGCGAGCTCTAGCTGCTTGAATGGTTTTTTCTATGATTCGCTTGGCTTCACTGGGATGTTCTTCTAGAAAGGTGGCTAGCTGTTCAGCAACCACAGAATCTACTATGCCCCTCAGTTCACTGTTTCCTAGTTTTGTCTTTGTCTGTCCTTCAAATTGCGGATTTGCAATCTTGACATTGATGATGGAAGTGCATCCCTCCCGCACATCGTCGCCAGTCAATTTTTCGTCGCCATTTTTCAAAAGGCCATTGCGGCGCGCATAGTCGTTCAATGTGCGAGTCAAAGCGGAGCGGAATCCGCTTAGATGCGTCCCGCCTTCGTGGGTATTGATGTTATTGGCAAAGGAAAGGATTGCTTCACTGTAGCTATCAGTGTATTGGATGGACACTTCCACATGAGTACCAGAGACCATCTGCTCGAAGTAAATCGGATCACGGTGCAGAGGCGTCTTATTTTTGTTTAGATGTTTCACAAAGGAAACAATGCCGCCTTTGTAGAGGAAACGGTTCTGTCGTCCGGTGCGATGATCGTCAAATATGATTGTGATACCTTTGTTCAAAAAAGCCAACTCTCGCAGCCGGTGCACAACCACGTCAGAATCAAAGTCCAAGGTTTCAAAGATATCGGAGTCGGGCCGAAAGCGCACGTAGGTCCCTTGTTTGTCTGTGGTTCCCAGTTCCTCTAACTCTCCAATTGGAACACCGCGCTGGAACTCCTGGCGATAATGCTTTCCTTCGGTCCACACCTCGACCTCTAAAAACTCAGACAGGGCATTGACCACAGACACTCCGACACCGTGCAGGCCTCCGGACACTTTATAGCCACTGTCTTCATCACCGAATTTCCCGCCAGCGTGAAGGACGGTCAGCACCGTTTCCAACG
>PUOC01000041.1 GCA_003551965.1 Clostridiales bacterium
ACCTTTATGGCATCGGCTCCTGCGTCAATCAACGCCTGAGCTGCTTCCGCCGTCGCAATATTCCCAGCAATAATGGCAACCTTGTCCCCGTACTTCTCCTTGAGCTCAGCTGTCCGTTCAATGACACCCCGGGAATGCCCATGGGCGGTATCCAGAACAATAACGTCGACACCGGAATCAACCAGCGCCTGGGACCGCTCCCAAACGTCTCCGCCAACACCCACTGCCGCCGCCGCCAACAGCCTCCCCTTGTCGTCTTTTGCAGAATGGGGATATTTTCTTACCTTATCGATATCTTTGATGGTAATGAGTCCCTTTAGGACATAGTTATCATCCACAAGGGGCAGTTTTTCGATGCGGTGCTTGTGAAGAATGCTCTTGGCATCATCAAGTGTCGTCCCCACGGGAGCCGTAATGAGGTTTTCCTTGGTCATCACGTTGCGGATTGGCTGATCGTAATTTTCCTCGAACACCAAGTCACGATTGGTCAGTATGCCGACCAAACGACCGGAATTACTGGTAATAGGCACTCCCGAAATGTGGTAACGTGCCATCAATGCCAGGGCGTCCTGAACCGAATGCTCCGGTGACAAGTAGATCGGATCGACAATGATTCCGCTTTCGGAACGCTTCACCTTGTCCACTTCTCCAGCCTGGTCTTCCACGGATAAATTTTTGTGGATGACACCGAGTCCACCTTCCCGGGCCATGGCAATGGCCAAGCGGCCTTCAGTTACCGTATCCATCCCCGCACTGAGCATGGGTACGTTCAACCGGATTCCATTTGTCAGTTGGGTTGCAACACTGACCTCCGATGGCAGCACTTCGGACGCTGCTGGCAGCAGAAGCACATCGTCGAAGGTCAGGCCTTCCTTTCCGAACTTCTCATCAAACTCCATGGGATACCTCCTTTTGGTTGATCGATACCGCTCTCTAGGTATTGTAGGATATTTTATCATACTTTGGCAAGAATACAAGGTCATAGGCAATGGCTTTTACCCAGCTCTGTGAAAAAGTCCACGGTTTATGCAGGGAAACCCAATCTATAATGAGAATAACGACCGTGGGTAGAAAAAACAAACGAAAGCGGACGCAATCAACGTCCTACCATAGGGGGTAAGAAAAGCATGGAAATTCGCAGCGTAGCGGTTCTTGGTTCCGGGCGTCTAGGCCGGGGAATCGCCGAATGTGCCGCCAGCAACGGACTCGATGTAACCCTATTCACCCAGGGGCCCGAAGGTAAAAACGCACCTAAGGAAATCGAAGCTAGCTTGGACCACAAACTGGCAAAGTGGGGAATCACCGAACCGGAAAAGCGCTTGACTCTCAGTCGCATAACGTACTCGTCGGATCTAAAAGAACTGAAGCAGGTGAATCTCGTCGTCGATGCCACCGTGGACGATCTCTATCACAAACAGGAGCTTCTGCGCACTGCGGACCGCCTCTGCGGCCCAGATGTGGTATTCATCTCTACCAGTTCGACGCTGACAGTTTCTAAGCTTGCCAAGGGCATCGCGCGCAGCCAATCCCTCGTAGGCCTGCATTTCATCCAACCTGTGACTGCAGTGCCTGTGTGTGAATTGACCCAGGGGGCAGAGACTTCCGACGACGCGGTCAAGACCGCCGCGGACTTTGGGCATCGACTGGGAAAGACTGTATACAGCCTTTACGAATCGCCGGGCCTGGTCAATACCCGCAGCTTGATGGCGCTGGTGAATGAAGCCGCATACATGATCGACGAAGCCACCGCAGAAGCCTCCGATGCGGAAGAGATCATCAGAGGTTCCTGGGGGATGAACCAAGGACCTCTGGAAATGGCTGACCGCATTGGGCTCGATGTGGTTCTAGGGTGGATGGAACAGCTTCACAAAGAACTGGGATCACGATTTGCCCCGTGTCCACTCATTCGCAGATATGTGCGAAATGGATATCTTGGAGTGAAGAGCGGCCGCGGTTTTCTTGCGTACAATAAAGACGGGTATGTCAAAGACGGTGCAGAGGAGGATTTACATTGATAGTATTCGTTCTTAACTGTGGTTCATCCTCGGTAAAATACAAGCTCTATGATATGAGCGATGAAACTGTTCTAGCCGACGGCAAAGTGGAACGTATCGGTCAGGACAACGCCATTGTCACCCATCAATCGAAGGACCAGCAGAAGATCTCCAAGACCATGCCTATTCTCGAGCACACCGTAGCCATTCAAGAAAGCCTGCGGCTGCTCACCGACGAAAAGCACGGCATCATCAGCGATGCCAGTGAGATAGCAGCCGTCGGACACCGAGTTGTACATGGCGGTGAATCGTTTTCCGACGCCGTTGTTGTAGATGAATCGGCAAAACAAACCCTGGAATCCTTGGTGGATTTGGCACCACTGCATAACCCTGCCAACATTTCGGGAATCAGGGCTTCGGAAAAACTAATGCCCGGCACACCGCAGGTGGCCGTGTTTGATACTGCCTTTCATGCCACCATGCCGAAGCATGCTTATCTCTATGCGGTGCCTTACGTCCTGTACCAGCGCCATGCCGTCCGCCGGTATGGTTTTCACGGAACTTCGCACAAATATGTGGCAGACAGGGCCGCATCAATGATGGGAAGGCCGCTCAAGGACATTAGAGTCATCTCATGCCACCTCGGAAATGGAGCCAGTCTGGCCGCTGTACAGGGAGGGCAGTCCATTGATACTTCCATGGGTTTCACACCGTTAGAGGGACTTATGATGGGTACTCGCAGTGGAGATATTGACCCGGGGGCCATCTTCTATATCATGGAGAAGGAAGACCTTCCCATAAGCAACGTCAATTCGCTCTTGAACAAGCATTCCGGTTTGCACGGAATGGCAGGGCTCAGTGATATGCGCGACATTGAGGCAGGCATCGAAGACGGCGATAGTCTCTGTAAAACCGCCTATGACATGTACGAGTATCGGATTCGCAAGTATATCGGTGCTTACACGGCCTCTATGGGCGGCGTCGATGCCATTGTGTTCACCGCAGGCATTGGTGAAAATACACCCAGTATTCGTTCGGTGATCTGCCAGCGGCTGTCCTACCTAGGCATAGAAATCGACGAAGAATCCAATAACCAAAGAGGAAAGGAATTCGAGATCTCGACGGCCAATTCAAAGGTCAAGGTGTTCGTCATACCTACAGACGAAGAGGTCATGATAGCCCGAGATACTGCATCTTTGGTCACTTAGTCGAAAAAGCACCGGCGG
>PUOC01000130.1 GCA_003551965.1 Clostridiales bacterium
GAACTCCCGCAGAAGCCGGTCCACGATAATCTCAAGATGCAGTTCACCCATGCCGGAGATGATGGTCTGACCGGTCTCATCATCGGTATGCACCCGGAATGTCGGGTCTTCTTCTGACAGCCGCTGCAGCGCCATGCCCAGCTTATCCTGATCGGCCTTAGACTTCGGCTCCACAGCCTGGTTAATCACCGGCTCCGGGAACTCCAAGGCTTCCAGCAAAACAGGGTGACCTTCGGCACAAAGCGTATCCCCCGTGGCTGTGTCCTTCAAGCCCACCGCCGCCGCGATGTCGCCGGAGTACACTGCATCCACTTCTTCCCGTCTGTTGGCATGCATCTGCAAGATCCGGCCCACACGTTCTTTTTTCCCTTTTGTTGCATTGTAGACGTAACTCCCAGCCTTCAACACACCGGAATAGACCCGGAAGTAGGCCAACTTGCCCACATAGGCATCGGTGACAATCTTAAACGACAGGGCCGAGAATGGTTCATCGTCGGCTAACCGCCGCGTGTCCGCTTCCTCTGTGTCCGGGTGCAGCCCGTCCACAGGAGGCAGGTCCGACGGGGCAGGCAGATAATCTACCACAGCATCCAGCAACAGCTGTACCCCTTTATTTTTGAACGATGATCCGCAGAGTACAGGAATGATTTTCACGTCCAGGCAGGCGCGGCGCAGTGCATCGCGCAGTTCATCCGCGGAAATGTCTTCTCCCTCGAAGTACTTCTCCATCAGCGCATCGTCGCTTTCCACGACCGCCTCCAACAGAGCTTCTCTTTTTTCGGCCACTATATCGGCCATGTCTTCGGGGACAGACCCTCTTACGCTTCGGGTACCCAAATCATCTTCGTAGACATAGGCGGTATTCTCGATCAGATCGACAATGCCCCGAAACGTATCTTCTGATCCAATGGGCCATTGGATCGCCACGGCGTTGGCGCCTAAACGTTCCTTCATCATATCCAGGCCGCGCTGGAAATCTGCACCGACCCGGTCCATCTTGTTCACATAAGCTATGCGAGGCACTCGGTACTTATCGGCCTGCCGCCATACAGTCTCCGATTGCGGCTCGACACCGCCCACAGAACAAAACACAGCCACAGCACCATCCAACACTCGCAATGAGCGTTCCACTTCCACGGTGAAGTCCACGTGTCCCGGCGTGTCGATAATGTTAATTCGATGGTCACGCCACTGACAGGTCGTGGCCGCGGAGGTAATCGTAATCCCCCGTTCCTTTTCCTGGGCCATCCAGTCCATGGTGGCAGCACCGTCGTGGGTTTCACCTAGTTTATGAACGCGCCCTGTATAAAATAGAATGCGTTCTGTGGTTGTGGTCTTCCCTGCATCGATGTGGGCCATGATTCCGATGTTCCGAGTTCGTTCTATAGAAAATGCTCTACCCACTTCATGACTCCTCCTAGATGAGACTACGACCTTCTCTACCAGCGATAATGGGCAAAGGCCTTGTTGGCTTCTGCCATTCTGTGCGCGTCTTCTTTCCGTTTGACCGCGCCTCCCTGGTTATTGGCTGCATCGGTTAGTTCTCCCGCTAAGCGCTGAACCATGGTTTTTTCACCACGCTCCCGGGCGTACTGAACCAGCCAGCGCAAAGCCAATGCAACGCGACGTTCAGGCCGTACCTCCACCGGAACTTGGTAAGTGGCGCCGCCCACACGGCGGGGCTTAACCTCCAGTACCGGCATCACGTTTTTCATCGCCGTCTCCAGCACTTCCAGTCCGTCATTGCCTGTGCGTTCAGCACAGATATCCAACGCACCATACATACAGCGTTCGGCAAGACCCCTTTTTCCGTCCAGCATCAATGCATTGATGAATTTCGCCACCAGTTTGCTTTGGTATAAGGGATCCGCTACGATCTCCCGTTTTGGCACATTTCCTTTTCTTGGCAACCTCTTCACCCCTTTGCCTTGGCATTAAATCATGCATGTATGAATTACGGTCCTGCTACCGCGGCCGCTTTGCGCCATACTTTGAACGGCTCTGCCGGCGCTCCGCTACTCCGGCGGTATCCAATGAACCCCGTACAATATGATAGCGCACGCCCGGCAGATCCTTGACCCTGCCTCCCCGAATCAATACCACGCTGTGCTCCTGCAGGTTATGGCCTTCACCGGGAATGTAGGAAGTAACCTCGATACCGTTGGTAAGGCGTACGCGCGCGACCTTTCGCAGTGCTGAGTTCGGCTTTTTCGGCGTAGCTGTGTACACCCGTGTGCAGACTCCCCGTTTTTGCGGAGAACCGGAGGTGAAATTGGTCTGATCCTTCAATGTGTTCTGCATATACCGCAGAGCCGGTGCATCGCCCTTCCTCTTCTGGGCCTGTCTTCCTTTTCTAACCAGTTGGTGGATGGTTGGCATTACAGATAACCTCCTTTCAATTCTTACTCAATGATGGCCGCCACAGCGGCGCCCACTGCGATGGAGCAGGCTCGGCCGAGTTCAGCCATGGTCTCGACCTCGATAACAGGAACATTGTTCTGGGCGCAGAGTTCCTTGATGGGCTGGGTCACATGGCCGTCCGCATCTTGTGCTACATACACAGTTCTGGCAGTCCCATTCTGGAGGGCCTTCGTCGTCTGCTTCGCCCCTACAATCTTCGGCGACCGCTGAAGATTCCCCGGCATCTTGGTCTCTCCTTCTGCTGACAGATCCCGCAGGGCAGAGCCCTGCGGGGTTCACACACTCACTTATTCTACCATCGCGAAAGTGCGGTGTCAAGCATTTCTCCGTGCTTTTTGCTATTCAGAGGATGCCGACACAGCGGTTTCTTGCTGCTCCTCCGTCTCTTGCTCTTCCTGCTCTAGGTTTTCCCAATCCAAGTTTTCCTGGCCTTCCACTTCAATGTCCAGCTCCCGATACCGCGTCATGCCCGTACCCGCTGGTACCAGTTTGCCGATAATCACGTTTTCCTTCAAGCCGAGCAGTCGGTCAGTCTTACCTTTGATGGCTGCTTCCGTCAGAACCCTGGTGGTTTCCTGGAAGGAAGCGGCCGAAAGGAAGCTTTCCGTGGCCAGGGAGGCCTTGGTTATGCCCAACAGCACTGGCCGGGCTGTAGCCGGTTCACCACCGGCATTGGTTATCACCTGATTGCGATCTTCAAGCTCAAACACATCCACAAGGCTTCCTGGAAGCAGTGACGTGTCCCCGGACGAATCTACTTTGACCTTCCGGAGCATCTGCCGGACGATGACCTCAATGTGTTTATCATTGATATACACACCTTGGGAACGGTACACTTCCTGTACTTCCTGCACGAGATAGGTTTGAACGCCGCTGGCGCCTTTGATAGCCAGAATGTCGTGGGGGTTGACCGAGCCCTCGGTTAGGCGGTCTCCCGCTTCGACGGCATCTCCATCCTTGATCCGCAGCCGTGCGCCATAGGGAATGGTATAGTTCTTTTCCACGCCATTTTCACCCACAACATGGATCTTGCGGCTGCCCTTTGCCTCAACGATCTGGACACTGCCGTCTATTTCGGAGATAATCGCCTGCCCCTTGGGCTTCCGGGCTTCAAACAACTCTTCTACACGCGGCAGGCCCGCTGTGATGTCGTCACCGGCCACACCGCCTGTGTGGAAGGTACGCATAGTCAGCTGCGTTCCCGGTTCACCAATGGACTGTGCGGCGACAATGCCTACAGACTCTCCGACGTCCACAGTCCGGCCGTCGGCTAGGTTGCGTCCATAACACTTGACACAGACGCCGAACTTCGAATCGCATGTCAGGACCGAACGGATCAGCACCCGTGTGACACCGGCTTTGTCAATCTTCTTGGCCAAGTCGTCCTCAACAATGGTGTCGGCTGCAGCCAGTACGTCCCCGGTGTCAGGGTGCACGATGTCTTCGGCGGGAACCCTTCCCGCCAGTCGTTCCCAAAGGGGTTCAATGATGCTGTCCTCAGTCTCTCCCGCTCCGGAACCAATGGCTTCAACCCAGATGCCCTCATGGGTCCCACAGTTCTCCTCGCGCACAATGACGTCTTGGGAGACATCCACCAAGCGCCTGGTGAGATAACCAGAGTCCGCGGTCCGCAATGCCGTGTCGGCCAGACCTTTACGGGTACCGTGGGTAGAGATGAAGTATTCCAGAACCGTAAGCCCTTCGCGGAAGTTGGCCTTGATGGGAATTTCAATGGTCTTGCCCGTGGGATCCGCTACCAAACCGCGCATGCCTGCCAACTGGCTGATCTGCGATTCGTTGCCGCGGGCTCCGGAAATGGCCATCATAAAGACGGGATTGAACTTGTCGAAGTTAGCCAGCATTTCACGGGTCACTTGATCCTTCGTCTGTGTCCACACATCGCAGATTCTCTGATAGCGCTCATCGGCGGTCAGAAGGCCGCGGCGGTGCTGTCCTTCAATGGTTTCCACTTGCTGTTCAGCATCTTCTACCCGCTGGTGCTTTGTTTCCGGAACAATGATGTCTGCCACGGACACCGTCGTGCCCGAGCGGGTGCCGAAACGGTAGCCGAGATCCTTGATGGCATCGAGTCCCTTGGCCGTTTCCGCAGGCCCCACTTTGTTGAACAGATCCTCAACCAAGGTACCAAGGCGCTTTTTGTCTAATTCATACTCGACGTATTCCATGCTGTCGGGCAGAACCGCATTGAAAAAGAGGCGCCCGACAGTGGTGGTGACCCGCTGTCCCCGAAAACGCACCTGGATCTGCGCATGGAGGCTTAAGGCACCGGCCTCATATGCATGGCGCACCTCATCCACGGACCCAAAGTACGATCCTTCGCCTTGCACGCCTTCTTTATGCAGTGTCAGATAATAAAGCCCGATGACCATATCCTGCGTGGGCGTGACAATGGGTTTGCCGCTGCTGGGTACGAGGATATTATTGGTGGACAGCATCAGCATCCGCGCTTCAGCCTGGGCCTCCGCGGAGAGCGGAACGTGAACCGCCATTTGATCGCCATCAAAGTCAGCGTTATAGGCGGTACAAACCAGTGGATGCACTTGAATGGCCTTGCCCTCAACTAACACCGGCTCAAAGGCTTGAATGCCCAAGCGGTGCAGGGTAGGGGCACGATTGAGCAGAACCGGATGTTCTTGAATGACTTCTTCCACAACGTCCCAGACTTCTGGTTTTACCCGCTCGACCATCCGTTTGGCACTCTTGATATTGTGTGCCATCCCTTTTTCCACCAGTTCTTTCATGACAAAGGGCTTGAACAGCTCCAAGGCCATTTCCTTAGGCAGCCCGCACTGGTGCATCTTGAGCCCCGGGCCAACGACGATCACGGAGCGGCCGGAATAGTCCACCCGCTTGCCCAGCAGATTCTGGCGGAAACGGCCCTGTTTCCCCTTCAGCATATCGCTCAAGGACTTCAGCGGCCGATTGCCCGGGCCGGTGACAGCTCTTCCCCGGCGGCCGTTGTCGATTAAGGCATCAACGGCCTCCTGCAGCATACGTTTTTCGTTGCGAACAATAATATCCGGCGCGCCTAACTCCAGAAGCCGTTTCAGGCGGTTGTTGCGGTTAATGACCCGCCGATAGAGGTCGTTCAAGTCCGATGTGGCAAAACGGCCTCCGTCCAACTGCACCATCGGGCGCAGTTCCGGCGGTATGACCGGTATTACATCCATGATCATCCAAGTGGGTGTGTTGCCGGAATGGCGGAACGCTTCCACGACCTCGAGACGACGCACGGCCCGGACACGGCGCTGGCCGGTGGTGTCCTTAATTTCTCGACGCAGGTCGGCAGCCAGCTTTTCCAAATCAAGATCCCTAAGGAGGCGCTCGATGGATTCTGCTCCCATGCCGGCCTTGAATCCACTGCCGTATTTGTCCCGGTATTCCCGATACTCCGCCTCGGTGAGCAGCTGCTGTTTGGCCAATGGCGTTTCGCCGGGATCTAACACGACGTACGCCGCAAAATACAGAACTTTTTCCAAGGTTCGCGGCGACATGTCCAGTATCAGCCCCATGCGGCTGGGAATGCCCTTGAAAAACCAAATGTGCGAAACAGGAGCAGCCAGCTCAATGTGGCCCATCCGCTCCCGGCGAACCTTTGCTCGGGTCACTTCCACCCCACAGCGGTCACAAACTATGCCTTTATAGCGTACACGCTTATACTTGCCGCAGTGACATTCCCAATCCCGAGTAGGGCCGAAAATTTTCTCGCAGAACAGTCCCTCCCGCTCTGGTTTCAGAGTACGGTAGTTGATTGTCTCTGGCTTCTTGACCTCACCACTGGACCAACCCCTGATCTGTTCCGGTGATGCAAGCCCGATGCGTATGCGGTCGAAGTTGTTAACATCTAGCAAGCGCCGTCCCTCCTTCGCGTCCTCCACTGCACTTATTCCTGCCCCTTGCCGTCGCTGTCCGATGATGAGGCTGAGGAGGCATCCAAGTCCTCAATCTCAAAGGAATCTTCTAGTGACTCCTCTTCACTGTCACTGTCTTCTTGTTCTTCATCGGCCGCATCAGCGGTTTGGGCTTTGCCATCCCTGCTGCTGCCGCCGCTTTCCCGGCCTTGAATTTCCAAACCCAGTTCCTTGGCCATTTCACTGACGTCGTCTTCCACTTCTCGGATCTCGACCTCCTGCTCTGCTTCGCTGAGCACATGCACATCCAGGCCAAGGCTCTGCAGTTCTTTGATCAGAACCTTGAACGACTCAGGCACACCGGGTTCAGGCACATTGTCTCCCTTTACGATGGCTTCATAGGTCTTGACTCGGCCCACTACATCATCGGATTTGACGGTCAGAATTTCCTGGAGGGTATAGGCAGCTCCGTACGCTTCCAAGGCCCATACTTCCATTTCTCCGAACCGCTGGCCGCCGAACTGTGCTTTGCCGCCTAGGGGCTGCTGGGTTACCAAGGAGTAGGGGCCCGTGGAACGGGCGTGGATCTTGTCGTCAACTAGATGAGCCAATTTGATAATATAAATCAGACCTACAGTGACGGTGTTGTCGAAGGGTTCGCCTGTGCGCCCGTCAAAGAGAGTGGTTTTGCCATCGCGCTTCATACCCGCTTCTTCCATGGTGTCCATAACTTCAATTTCCGTAGCGCCGTCAAAGACCGGCGTGGCCACGTGCATGCCCAGATAGCGGGCGGCCAAACCGAGATGTGTCTCGAGCACTTGGCCGATATTCATTCGAGACGGAACACCCAGGGGATTCAAGACAATCTGGACCGGAGTGCCGTCGGGCAAAAACGGCATGTCCTCTACCGGCAGAATACGGGAAATAACACCCTTATTGCCGTGGCGTCCAGCCATTTTGTCGCCTTCGGAAATTTTGCGCTTCTGGGCGATATACACCCGTACCAGACGATTCACCCCCGGCGACAGCTCATCGCCGCTCTCGCGGTTAAACACCTTAACGTCCACAATGATGCCGCCTTCGCCGTGGGGCACTCGCAGCGATGTGTCCCGCACTTCCCGTGCCTTTTCACCGAAAATAGCCCGCAGCAGGCGTTCCTCAGCGGTCAGTTCCGTTTCGCCTTTAGGCGTCACCTTACCGACCAAGATGTCACCGGGTTTGACCTCAGCACCGATGCGGATGATCCCGCGTTCATCGAGATCCTTTAAGCTGTCCTCACCCACATTGGGAATGTCCCGGGTAATTTCCTCAGGCCCCAGTTTGGTATCCCGGGCCTGGGCTTCATATTCTTCAATGTGAATGGACGTAAACACATCTTCTTTGACCAGCTCTTCACTGAGAAGAATGGCATCTTCGTAGTTATATCCTTCCCAGGGCATAAATGCTACGATCACGTTGCGGCCCAATGCCAGTTCGCCTTCGTCGGTAGACGGGCCGTCGGCTAGAACCTCGCCGGCTTCCACCCTTTGTCCCGTTTCTACCCTCGGCTTTTGGTTAACGCAGGTTCCCTGGTTGGAACGGGAAAATTTAAGGAGGTTGTACGTATCCAAACCGCCTTCATCGGTACGCACCTTGATTTCCCCGCCGGTCACCCATTCCACTATGCCGCCATGCCTCGCCATCAACACGGCACCGGAATCCATGGCAGCCTTGTATTCCATACCGGTACCGATGACCGGTGCCTCGGAACGCAGAAGGGGCACCGCCTGCCGCTGCATGTTCGCACCCATCAGGGCACGGGCAGCATCGTCGTTCTCCAAAAAGGGAATCAGCGCCGTGGCAATGCTGACGATTTGCTTGGGCGATACATCCATATAGTCCACCTTGTCGGCGGGTACAATGTGGATTTCTTCCCTGTCCCGTACAGTCACTCTTCTGTCGAGGAAACGGCCGTCGTCGCCCGTTGGCTCATTGGCTTGGGCAATGGTATAGTTGTCTTCTTCATCGGCCGTCAAATACACGATATCCGTGGTTACAACTCCGTTTTCTACGCGCCGGTACGGAGTTTCGATGAAGCCGTATCTGTTGATCCTCGAAAACGTACACAGTGAACCGATCAGCCCGATGTTGGGCCCCTCTGGGGTTTCAATGGGGCACATGCGCCCATAGTGCGAATGGTGCACGTCCCGTACCTCGAATCCAGCCCGTTCCCGGGACAAGCCTCCCGGCCCGAGAGCACTGAGGCGGCGTTTATGGGTCAGCTCAGCCAATGGATTGGTCTGATCCATAAACTGCGACAGCTGGCTGGAACCAAAAAATTCCTTAATCGATGCTACGACCGGCCGAATATTGATTAGCGCCTGCGGCGTGATGATTTCCACGTCTTGAATGGTCATGCGTTCGCGCACAACCCGTTCCATGCGGCTTAAGCCGATACGGAACTGGTTTTGCAAAAGCTCACCAACGGACTTGAGACGGCGGTTGCCTAAGTGGTCAATATCGTCGGTGTGGCCGATACCCTTCGGCAGGTAGAGGAGATAATTCACTGTGGCCAAGATGTCGGCGTTCGTCACTGTCTTCTCATCGGCATCAGGCTGGCCATTGCCAAAGAGGCGGTAGACGTCTCCGTCCTTCGTTTGGATCTGAACTGCCGCAATACCTGCGTCTTGGATCCGTTCTGCTGTTCTCCGCTCGATTCTTTCACCGGCTTGGACATAGATCTCACCGGTCTCGGGGTCGGCCACGTTTTCCGCTGCAATGCGGCCCACAAGGCGCTCCCGCAAACGCAGTTTTTTATTGATCTTATAACGGCCAACGCCGGCTAGATCATACCGCTTGGGATCATGAAACAGCGTTTCAAAGAGGCTGCGGGCACTTTCTTCCGTCGGCGGTTCACCGGGGCGCAGCCGCTTGTAAATTTCAATCAAAGCGTCGGCCTCGGTATCGGTGTTGTCCCGCTCTAAAGTGGCTTTGATCGCGGTTTCCTGGTTAAACATGTCCAGGATCTTAACATCGTTGCCTGCGCCGAGGGCGCGAATTAACACCGTGGCCGGTATCTTACGGGTCCGATCCACTCGAACCGAAAGGACATCATTGGCATCCAGTTCAAACTCGAGCCAAGCACCGCGGTTGGGAATGATGCTGGCCGTATGCATGGGTTTGCCTGTGGAATCAACACTGAAATTGAAGTAGGCGCCGGGCGAACGGACCAGCTGGCTGACGATCACACGCTCAGCCCCATTGATGATGAACGTCCCTTGATCTGTCATGAGCGGAAAATCACCCATGAACACCTCCTGCTCCTTCACTTCCCCTGTTTCCTTGTTGATCAGACGAACCCGTACCCGCAAGGGGGCAGCGTATGTCACGTCACGGTCTTTGCATTCCTCCACGGGATACTTCGGTTCACCCAATTGGTAATCAATGAACTCCAATACCAGATTACCGGTGAAGTCTTGAATGGGCGAAATATCACGGAGCATGTCCAGCAAACCTTCTTCGAGAAACCACTGGTACGATTTCCTTTGAATCTCGATCAGATTTGGCATCTCGAGGACTTCTTCAATCTTCCCGTAACTGACCCGTTTCCTCTTGCCCTGCTCAATGGCTACTGCCAACGGCCCTCACCTCTCCTTTAGGTATCTCCCATGAAACATGACGAAAAGCAAGGGGTGCCTCCCCTCGCTTTAAAGGCTATAATATATGCCTGCCGCAAGAACCATCGCTGCACTGTACGTCTAGACGAGCCGCTGTCAAACACGGCTTCACGGCTTGCACAGAGGCACTGCCTCACCAGCCTTGTCGTCAATACAGCAAGCTAGGATAAAAATTTTTGCGCAGCAGGCAGGAAAAATGCGGCGTGATGTGGTATTATTTCATAAAGCGGGATAACTCTCCTAATTTATCACTATGCCATGATACCACAGAGGCATGTCCTTGTCAACTACTGCCTGATGGATTCCTATGCCCAAAAAGAGCTCTCTGAGCCCTTTTTGGGTTTTTGCTTTTTGTCCGAAAAAACAAAAGCAGACACCCGCAACGAGTGTCCGCCGTGTACTTACTTCAATTCTACAGCCGCCCCTGCTTCTTCCAATTTGCCCTTCACTTCGTCGGCTTCTTCTTTGGAAACGCCTTCTTTGACCGGTTTGGGTGCTTCATCGACCAGAGCTTTGGCTTCTTTTAAGCCAAGGCCGGTGATCTCGCGTACCACTTTGATGACATTAATCTTCTTTTCACCAGGGCCGGTGAGCATAACATCGAATTCTGTCTGCTCTTCTTCCGCAGCTTCGGCGCCAGCAGCCGGACCGGCAGCCATAGCTACGGGAGCTGCCGCTGACACACCAAACTTCTCTTCCATTTCTTTCACCAGTTCTGCCAATTCCAAAACCGTCATATTTTCGATGGCTTCCATAATCTGCTCTTTCGTCATGGATACAATACCTCCTCATGATTATCAAGGCGGGCTCGCACGAAGCGCCGCCATTTCTCGACCCGATCACAGAATGCCGCTTACCGGACAGCGAAAACCGCGATCACCCTTGACGGCCGTTCCACTACGCCCCTGCTTCTTCCTTCTGCTTACGTACAGCCTCCAACGCATAGACCAAATTGCGGATGTTGCCCTGCAGTACGTTGACCATGCCGCTGATTGGACCCTGCATGCCCCGGCACACCTGAGCCAACAGTTCTTCGCGGCCGGGAAGAGCCGCCAAGTTCTTGACAGCGTCGATATCAAGCACCTTACCGTCGAGAATGCCGCCCTTCATTTCCAGCGCCCTGTGGTCTTTGGAAAAATCATTGATGAGTTTCGCCGGTGTCACAGGATCATCGTACCCAAAGGCTATCGCCGTGGGCCCTTCCAGCAGCGGAACCATGTCATCTAACCCGCTCTCCCGGGCGGCCCGAATGGTCAGCGTGTTCTTCAGCACCTTAAACTCAACACCTGCTTCCCGCATCTGCCGGCGCAGTTCGGTCACTTCGGCTACATTCAACCCGCGGTAATCGGCTATGACCGCACCCTGGGTTCGGTCGAGGCGATCGCGAATTTCTTCAACAGCTTGAACCTTTTCCGGTCTGGCCATAAATTCACCTCCTCTAAGACAAAAAAGGACCTCCGCCGACAGCTGGAGGTCCAATACATGCACAGTATTCGACGGAGCAGAACGCGAAAACCGCACTCCATTCCGGGAATATCGACTCCAACCTCGGCTGGATAGTACGCCGCAGCGCCTAATTATGCCCGTGGGCACCAGCTGTCTTCGGTTCCTTTTTTGATTATCATGGAAAGTTTACCACATTACCCTGCCTAGATCAATGTCTTTAGCGACTGGCCACAGACATTATTTCCTGAGGGTTCAGCTTAACTCCCGGCCCCATAGTGGTGGAGAGAGCGGCCTTGCGGATATACGTTCCTTTAGAGGCCTGCGGCTTCGCCTTGATGATCGCATCGGCCAAGGCCTTGAAATTTTCCAGCAGCTGTTCTTGGCTGAAGGAAACTTTACCCACTGGAACATGGATACCCGACTGCCGGGTCACCCGGAACTCAACCTTACCGGCTTTGCTGTCGCTGACCGCTTTACCAACTTCGAAGGTCACGGTGCCCGTCTTCGGATTCGGCATCAAGCCGCGCGGGCCGAGGATGCGGCCTAATTTGCCTACCACACTCATCATATCCGGTGTGGCAATGGCCACGTCGAAATCGGTCCAGCCGCCTTGAATGCTATTGGCCAATTCTTCATCGCCGACCACATCGGCTCCGGCCTGTTCAGCCTCTTCGGCCTTCTCGCCCTTGGCAAAGACAACAACCTTGACGTCCCGGCCGGTACCGTGGGGAAGTACAACCGTACCCCGCACCTGCTGATCGGCATGGCGGGGATCGACACCCAGTTTCAACGCCAGTTCCACGGTTTCATCAAATTTCGCCGTGGCCGTAGTTTTCAGGATAGCCAGTGCCTGTTCTGGCGTGTACAAGGTCTCCCGGTCTACCTCCTTGGCTGCTTCCAGATAACGTTTGCCTCTTTTAGCCATTGTTCTTTCCTCCTTTGTGGTGCAAACGGAAACAATTCCTCCCACTGCATGCTGTTAACCTTCGACTACAATGCCCATGCTGCGGGCTGTGCCCTCCACCATACGCATGGCAGCTTCAATATCGGCTGCATTAAGATCGGGCATCTTCAATTCCGCGATTTCGCGCACCTGATCCCGCGTTACGGTTCCTACTTTTTCCCGATTCGGCACCCCGGAAGCCGTTTCCAAGTTGAGAGCCTTTTTGAGCAGAATCGCGGCTGGCGGAGTCTTCGTTATAAATGTGAATGACCGATCTTCGTAAACCGTTATCACTACGGGAATCAGCATTCCGGCTTGCTGGGCCGTACGTTCATTGAATGCCTTGCAGAACTCCATAATGTTGACACCGTGCTGCCCCAATGCCGGACCTACCGGCGGCGCCGGGTTTGCTTTTCCTGCTGGAACCTGCAGTTTAATCAAAGCACTGACTTTCTTCGCCACGGCGCATACACCTCCTTACAAAAATGTGGTAATGGCGGATAAATATCCTCCCACGCAAAAAACCGGACCGGTCCCGCTCAGAGCTTCGACACTTGCTGAAAATCCAGCTCCACAGGGGTTTCCCGTCCAAACATGGAAACATTCACGCGCAGTTTTCCCTTTTCCAAATTGATCTCACGAATAGTGCCGGTGAAGTTCTCAAACGGACCGGATACGACTTTGACCGTTTCGCCAACATCGTATTGAGAGCGGGGAAGACCCTGCTCGAATCCCATATCCCGCAGAATCATGGTTACTTCATGCTTTTCTAAAGGCGTAGGCTTGACACCCGAACCCACGAATCCTGTGACTCCAGGAGTATTGCGCACGACGTACCAGGAATCATCGGTTACGACCATTTCCACGAGAACATAGCCGGGAAAGATCTTCTTCTGGGTCACCTTTTTTTTGCCGTCCTTGAAGTCCACGACTTCCTCCGTGGGAACAATGACCCGAAAAATCTTGTCTTCCATTCCCATGGACTCGACGCGGCGCTCTAAGTTGGCCTTTACTTTGTTTTCATACCCGGAATAGGTATGAACAACGTACCACTGTTTTTCGTCAACACTCGTACCCATAATTGCGGGGCTGTTCAGCCCATGACCCCCTTATCCGGTAATCCGGCCCAATAGGTTCAATAACTCCGAGAGCACCACGTCAACTACGCCGATGTACACCGACACAATCACGACGGTGACCAACACCACGGAGGTATAGGCAATCAATTCCTTCCGGTTCGGCCATGCGACCTTGCGCATTTCCGCTCGAACTTCCCGGAGAAACTTTGTCATCTTGATCCATACAGAAGGTTTTACCTTACTCTGTGCCGTCACCACAACCTCACATCCTTCTCAAAATGGCCCTGAAAGCCTGCTGTGCTGCCCGACTCTCGAGCACCAGCGGTACTGTATCCACCCGTTCGGCGGGCTCAAGCACCATCAATACTGGTGCTGCGCAAGCGGCCCAAAACCCCAGTAATCACTTCGCTTTCCTGTGTGTAAAGAGTTCTAGCGGGTTTCTCTATGAACGGTATGGGTCTTGCAGGTGCTGCAGTATTTCTTCAGCTCCATGCGATCCGGATGATTCCGCCGATTTTTGTTGCTGCGGTAATTCCGGTTCTTGCATTGGGTGCATTCGAATGTAATACCAACACGCACGGCCGCCACCTCCAGATATCAAAATACTTTTAGATTCTATCTTATATCAGAATGACTGTCAATAGCGCATTCCACGGCCGCGGCACAAGCGGAGGGCCGCGCCTCCGCTTCCGCACTGCACTAGCACCGCCTCGTTCGTCAAATGGTTACTCAGTCGATAATCTTCGTTACAACACCGGCACCTACGGTACGGCCGCCTTCACGGATGGCAAAGCGCAGGCCCTCTTCCATGGCAATCGGTGTAATCAACTCGCCGTTGACGCGGACGTTGTCGC
>PUOC01000162.1 GCA_003551965.1 Clostridiales bacterium
ATTGGCCCGATGAGAGCGCCGGAACTGAAGGAAAAATGAAGCCAGTGCACAGCCCGTTTGGCACGGCCGGGCTCCAAACCGGACAGCAGCGCATTGAAGCCCACATCCACTGTGCTGAAGCCCAGGCCCGCCGTTAAGGCTGCCAAGAGGACAAAGGGCCACGAAGGCGCCAACGGCAGGAAGGCAAGTCCCATCGCTCCCAAAAGCGATCCCGCGCCGAGATGACGCTTGGTGCCAAGGCGTCCGGACAGCCAAGGATAGCTGCTGGCTGCCGCAATATAGCCGAGCGAACGAAAGAAGAACAACAGGCCGGCGGTACCGAGAGTAATGCGAAAACTGTCAATCAAAAACGGCATGGCCACACCGTGTATGGTCATACCGATGCCGATAATAATGAAGCAGAGGTGGGCAGGCCACTCTGCGGGCCATCGCTGCACAGAAACGCTCATGGCAGAAGGCCCCCCACACCGTCCACCACATGGGTCGGCCGATACGGCCAATCATGCAAGGATTCCCGGTTCGTTACACCACTGAGCACCAGTACTGTGTCGATTTCCGATTCGATACCTGCCACAATATCGGTATCCATACGATCGCCGATGATCACCGTATCGGCACTGTGGCAGTCCAGCATTTTCCGGGCCTGGCGCATCATCAACGGATTCGGCTTGCCGACGAAATATGCTTCGCGGCCGGTGGTCAGTTCGATAGGCGCAATCAGGGCGCGGCAGGCCGGGACAATGCCCTGTTCCGAAGGGCCTGTAAGATCGGTGTTGGTACCGATGAGTTTGGCGCCGTCGCGCACCAGACGCACAGCCCGCTCAATCCGTTCAAAGCTGTACGTACGGGTCTCTCCCACAACCACATAGTCCGGGTCAACATCATTGATGACAAACCCCGCGTCATAGAGGGCATTGGTCAATCCGGCCTCTCCAATGACATAGACGCTGCCGCCGGGACATTGACTGGACAGGAACATTGCTGTAGCCAGTGCACTGGTATAGAAATGGCTCTCGTCCACTTCCGCGCCCAAGCGAGCCAATTTCTGCTGTAGTTCCCGCGGTGAGCGCTCACTGCTGTTGGTCAAAAAGACAAACCGCTTCCCTTCTTCGTGCAGCCATTGGATAAACTCCACCACGTCCGGCAGCAGTCGATTGCCGTGGTACAATACACCATCCATATCGCAGATAAAACCCAGCTTGCCGCGGACCGACTCCAATGTTGACGTCATATCCTTACCCCTCCGTTTCTGTGGTCAAACAAGCGCTTGATCTGTGCCGTCTGCAGGGATTCAGGCGGCACAGGCAGAAATGCGTATCAAAGGCAGACAAAGATGCAAAAAGGAGGACACATCATGTTCGAGGAATGGGGAGAACGGATCGTGCCCATCGTGGGACAGCTGGCTCTGACTATCGTTGTGGTCGTTGTCGGTCTGATTGTTATCGGCCGCCTGACGAAGTTCATGTCCGAGCGCATGGAGAAGGCCCATGTCGAATCTTCGCTTCGATCCTTTCTGGTTCCTTTAATCAAGATCCTGCTGCAGGTACTGCTTGTCATCTCAGCCGTATCGATGCTGGGAGTGGAAATGACCTCCTTCATCGCCGTCATTGGGGCTGCCAGTTTCGCCGTCGGTTTAGCTCTCCAGGGGAGCCTGGCCAATTTTGCCGGAGGCGTTTTAATTCTGCTCTTGAAGCCGTTCAAAGTCGGAGACTTCATTGAAGCGGTGGGTTTCATGGGAACAGTGCACGAAATTCAAGTGTTCTATACCATACTCAATACACCGGATAACCGGCGGATCATTATCCCCAACGCTAATCTTTCCAACTCCAGTGCAGTCAACTTTTCTTCCTATCCGCAGCGCCGCATCCAATGGACCTTCGGCGTCAGCTACGACTCCGACATTGTGCAGGTCAAAGAACTGCTGCAGTCACTGATGAATGAGCATCCGAAACTACTTGATGATCCCCCGCCCCAAGTGCTCCTCACCGAACACGGTGACAGTGCACTGGTCTTCACAGTCCGGGCTTGGGCCGAGGCCGGCGATTTCTGGCCCACTTATTTTGAAATGATGGAAAAGGTGAAGCTGGCCTTTGATCAGCACGGCATTACCATTCCCTTTCCCCAGATGGATGTCCATATGAATAAAGCGCAATGACAGCTATGGCAGCAGCGGTGATTTTGCATCGCTGCTGTTTTCGTCTGCCGTGAGTTCGATTTCGTAGATCCAAGGCCAAAGCTTTCCCGTGACAAACAAGCGCTCCCCCTGACTGTCATAGGCAATACCGTTTAAGACATCCACTTCGTGGTCGCCGCGGTCCTCAGGGGACAAGAGCCCGCTTAGATCAACCCAGGCAAGCACCCGGCCGCTGCCGGCATCGATACAGACAATGGTATCGGTCAGCCAGATATTGGCATAGACGACCCCATGGATATACTGCAGTTCATTAATCCTCTGCACGGGACCGCCTGTGGCCTTCACTTCCACCACCCGCTGCACGGCAAAGGTCTCCGGATCGCGGAAATAGAGGCGGTGACTGCCGTCGCTCATGATCAAATGCGTTCCGTCGCGGGTCAGTCCCCAGCCCTCGCCTTCATAGCCAAAGCTGCCCACCGGTTCAAAGCTTTCTCGATCATAGATAAAAGCCGTCTCTTCTTTCCAGGTAAGCTGCACGAGGCGGTCGTTCCACAGAGCCAGCCCTTCACCGAAATAGGCCTCGGGCAGGCGCGTCTTGCGCAGTACGGTTCCCGTTTCGGCATCCAGCTTGCGCAGAGACGAGCCCCCGTACAAGCCCGTGCTTTCATAAAAGCTGCCTTCGTAGTACAAAAACCCCTGGGTGAAGGCGTCCGTGTCATGGGGAATTCGATCGATGATGGCAAAGGATAAGACAGGTTCCGCGGCCGTATCCAGATCCACGGCGGCCCCGCTGCAAGTCAAGCTCCACAGGGCCGCAACCACCAGTCCCGTTCGCAGCCAGAGGCGCATGCGCACCACACCCTCCCTTGGAAGATTAGGATATCTATTCGCTGCCGCGGCCGCTTCCCCTGCAGCCACAAAAAGGAAGCTTTCACCTCGGGCAGGTGAAAGCTTCCTTCCGTCAACGCCTACTGTTTCATGGGCAGCAGTTCCAAGTAGTCCTCTACGGTTCCGTCGTTCAAGCAAGTTTCAATGATGGTGCGGCCGAGGGGTTCCAGGTCGTCGTGGAGGAACTTTTCAAGCTGCCGCTTGAAAAAGGAGTCCAGGAGCTCTGCACCCTTATCATAGGCCGCCTGTCCCACTTCCGGCTGCTGATCCACCTGCAGCAGGCCGCGGCTCATGCGGACACCGTCCACCTTCAGCGATGCCATGGCATAGCCCAGCAGCGGTGAGCGGGCTTCCACCAGACGATCACTGCGGAATTTGGCACTGCCGCGGCGGGTCAGGTATTCCCGGATCAGCCACTGGGGCTTGAAGCCCACCTTATAGGCACCAATGTGCTGGTTGGGAATGAGAATATAGCGGGTATCGGTTGTTTCAATGATCTGGCGCAGCAGCAGATTGGCCTGATCGACCATCCGTCCTGTGGCAAACGGCCAGTAAGAACCCACCCCTTCACTGGTCATGCCTTCCGTATCCACAATACTGGGATTGCCGTGTCCCCTGGGCGCCACCAAACGCCACAGCCAAGCTAAACTCGGAGGCAGGATGTGGAGCATGCCCATGATTCCATAGGTGGGCCGCTCTTTGGTACAGGCCGGAGCGCGAACCCCGAAACTGCGCACATCCACAGCCACGGGTTCATCCACCACTCCAGGAACATGGTGCCGGGGCATGATGACCCGAGGATTTGGACAGGTCTTGCCCGGTGCATCTTCGATATGCTCCCAGATCAGGCACGTGGAATTGGGCTTTCCGTCAATATTCATGAAAATGAGCGGTGCTTGCGGGTGTATTGTGAGATACTCATAGTGCGGGTCCGACCCATAGCGGGTAATGTGATCAATCCGCAGAAACCAGCCGGCTTCAGCATCCTTGACCACCAGTTTCTTCGAATTTTGGTTGAGATCGGGATGGCACATGGCCATATCGTCGGTAACAGGGTTCAGCTGACTGGTTTCCTTCAGTTCCATGCGGATCGACTCGCCGCTGACTGTGTTTTCACCCACGACAATGGTCCCGTCCGGCTCGCGGTGGATCTCTTCAATCATTTCACTTTTACCGCCGCCGCTGGCTCCTTCGTGCATAATGGTCAGCTGGTTGTCATAGGGACTTGTTACCCGCACCGTGGAGGCGTGAACCGTCACCCAGTCTTCTTCTTCACCGATGTTCAGCAGCATGCCATAGACGCCCTTTTTGGCACTGGGCCCTGGATAGAGGTTGTAGGAATGCACTTCATGCAGCTGTTCCAGGCGGTTGTGAACCACCACCTGGTGTCCCTCAAAATGGGTGTGGCGAAACGGAGGCGCAACGTATATGATACCCCGAGGCGTAAAGTTCTCGGGTATGTCGTCTTTGACAATCAGCGCCTGCAGATCCGCTAGGCCCGCCGCAAAGAACGCCGCGTTCTGCGGCCCTATCATAAGCGCTTGATAGCCATAGTCCGGTCCGCCGGCCATGAACGGCATGACGATCAAATGCTGTTTGCCCAGCCAATCCAAGGTTTCCTGGCGAACCGTGTCGAAATCCATGCCGAACCGATCGCTGAAACGGGGTTTGTCCGTGATTTTTTCATCGCCGATCACCATGCAGTCCGGATCGCGGCGGCGCATATATGGCTCGGTAAAATTGACCGATGCTCCGTTTTTGCACGAAGCCACCGTAGCTTCAGCCACCCAGCCCTTCTCAGGCACATCGTATCCCACTTCAAAGAATCCGCTCTGTTGACCTCCAATGGCCATTTCCACCAACTGCTCACGGCTGTCGGGAACAATGACGTGTTCTGAGCTCTCAATAGCCTGACGTACTTCCGGGCGCAAGTTCATGTAATCTAATACAGGTTTATCCATGTTTCTCTCCCCTTCTACGAAACTGCACTCACGCAGCTGCCTCTTGCAGATCCCCAGAACCGTATGGATTACAGCTCTCGCCGACCCCAATTGCAGAGCAGGCAGTCCTCCCATTGTTTCGCTTTAGGATATGTATTCGCTGTACTATGTCCATTTCCTGCTTTTTCTTCCCACAGCCCATGGAGGAGTACCGGCAGCAGCTGCCGAAACCCGGACGAAAGCCATTGGCAAAGAAAGCAGGTGTCACCGAGCATGATGTCCCTTATCATCCACGGCGGCTGTGAAGGCAAGCCGCCGGAATACCAAGAGCAAGCTCTGCGTCGACAGGGTACCGCAGCGGCCGGGGAGCGCGCCGCCGAACTTCTGCGGCAGGGTGCTTCAGCCATTGACGCGGTGGAGTGCGCTCTGCAGATCATGGAAGACAATCCCATTTTCGATGCAGGCCGGGGCTCCTACGTCAATATGCTCGGCCAAGCAGAAATGGACGCCATGCTTATGGATGACAGCGGCCATGCCGGCGGCGTTGCATGCATGCAGAATATCCGGCACCCCATCACAGCGGCTCGCAAAGTCATGGAATGCACTCCCCACCATCTGCTCGTCGGCATGGGTGCAGAGCTCTTTGCCCGGAGCCAAGGACTGGCATTGACTGATTCGCCGGAAGCCCATGGCCCGGCGGTGGACCCCGAAACCATGGACCGCCTCCTTAAGGCATACAAGGAGCAGGCCGCTGCCAACACCCATTATTCTACCGTCGGCGCGGCGGCCCGAGACGCCGAGGGCCGGCTTTGCGCCGGCACATCCACAGGGGGAATACCCCGAAAACTGCCGGGAAGAATGGGCGATGCAGCCATTATTGGCGCCGGCACCTACGCGGCTGCTGCCGGAGCTGCCTGCGCCACCGGTGTCGGCGAGGGCATTATGCGCCTCGGGGTGACCCGCCGGATCGTTGACGGACTCGGTACCGGGATGGAAGTGGAACCAGCCGTCCACCGGATCATAGAGCACTGCCGTACTAGAGGCATTGTCTGCGGCGTCATCGCCATGGATGCCGGCGGCCGTACCGGCAGCGGCCATAATGGCCAATTCATGCCCGTGTGGTCTTGGCAGGATCGAGCTTACTGAACACGGCAGCCGTGTTCCGGCCCGGGCCATGGAGACATTGCTCACCAAGGGCAGAACGCAGGCACCAATTATGGAGAGGGTGTAGATCATGCTTGTTCGGCTTTCCGCTTGGCTGTACCGGCACAGTACCGTGCCGCTGCTGGTTGTTTCCATATTGGTGTTCGCCCTCTTTCTGCTGGTGGTTCTGCCCCGGGAAGCACAGCGATCCCAGCACTTCCTCGGTTCGGGGCCTACACCTGACACATCGTTTTCGTATACTTCCCGGGAGCTATACAGCATGGCCGCGGATTTCGGCGCCGAAGGTCGTGCATACTACATCCGCAGCCGCTTCACCTTTGATTTGGCTTGGCCGGCGGCCTATTGGCTCTTTCTGACCGTGTCCATGAGCGCGGCCCTGCGGGCTGTGCAATCTCCCGCGGCGCTTCGCCCGGTCAATCTGCTGCCCACCGCTTCTCTTGCATTTGACCTGTTAGAAAACACGGCGGCGTCCATGGCCATGGCCCGCTTCCCGGAAGAGCCGGGAATCTTCGGCCCCGTCGCATCATTGTCCACTTCGCTGAAATGGGTCTCCATCGCCGCCTGTTTCGCGGCCCTGTCTATGCTGGCAGTGATCTATGTTCTGCGGCGCCTGCGTTCTTGAGTTCGAATTTAGGCAATCACGGCAGGAATCGGGCCACGGCACACGAATCATTACTAAGAATGGTTATTCTTTTTGGAAAGGGTGAGCCCATGCGAATTTTTGCCACCGCTGTCCTTGTGGGCGCTGTAGTCCTCCTGGGAGCAGTATTCGTGGGAAGACAGGGAACCGGAGAAGGACCCGATTACGGCAGGCTGACGGCGAAACAGGCCCATGAAAAGCTGCAGGAAGACGAAGAAATCCTCCTAGTCGATGTCCGTACGCCGGAGGAGTACCAACAGCAGCGCATTCCCGATGCAATCCTGCTGCCCTTAGCCGATATTAAAGAAAAGGCCGAAGAAATACTCCCGGATAAGGACGCGGTTGTCTTTCTGTACTGCCGCAGCGGCAACCGCAGCGACAATGCGGCTGCACTGTTGACGAAAATGGGCTATTCGGAGATCTATGACATCGGCGGCATCATTGATTGGCCCTTTGAAACCGAATCCGGTACCGCACAGTAGTCCCCAGAATTACGTATTTGAGTCCAAGGACAAAAAACCGGTGCACCCTGCAGGCCATGCGGGGGTGCACCGGTTTTTCCATGCCTGCTCAAGTTGCGGCGGTTTTCGGCTTCGACTGGGTTGTCACATAAATACCCCAGAGGATCAGAGCCCCGCCGACCAGGGTATACCACGCCGGAGCTTCCTGGAGAATGAGGTAGGCCAAAAGCGTTGCTCCCACCGGCTCTCCTAGAATAGCCACGGAAACAATCGGCGCCGGCAAGTACTTCAGTGTCCAGTTAAAACAAGTGTGGCCGATGACAGTCGGTACCACGGCCAGAAGAACCATATTCAGCCAGGTGGCTCCCGTATAGCCGGTCAGCGGATGGCCTGCCAGGAGAACAAAACCCAGCAGAAACAGGGCGCTGAAGCCGTATACGGCTACAATGTAGATGCCCAGGGATATGGTTTGGCGCACATGACGGCCGACAAGCAAATAACTGGCCGCCATCAAGGCTCCGCCGAAGGCCAGTAGATTGCCGTACATGTTCGTCGATCCCAATGCCTGCAGGTCGCCGGCCCCGATGGTAATGCTTCCGGCAGCGGCCAGGGCGATGCCGATGGCCAGATGCATGCTGAAGCGCTCTTGAAACAAAAAAATAGACGCAATGGCCACAAATATCGGCTGCGTAGTGACGAAAAAGACAGAGCTGGCCACGCTGGTAAAAGAAAAAGACGAAATCCAAAGCATGAAATGCAGCGCTAAAAAGAAACCCCCCAGCAGCATCCATCCCAGGTGCCTGCGGGGAACGGCCCGGAATAGGTGGCGTTCCTGCCACCAGACAATGGGCAGCAGGGCAACGGTAGCCAAACCCATGCGGTAGAAGGCGACCACGGCCGGAGGTGCCTCAGCCAAACGGATGAAAATGGCGGCGAATGAAACCGCAATGATTCCCAAAAATAATGCTGCATAGGGTGAACGGATATTCATGGCACGACCTCCTCAAAATCCCTGCTTATCATCATATACTTCCCCTGAGGCCGTGTCAATACGACCCGGCAGGCCCTCTCCATGGACATGTTGGACATGTTCCAATGCAGAGAGCTGACCCGCGGAGTCGGGAAAATGCTGTCCACATGACGTTGCGCACGCCAGCATCCATGGGGAGTGCCCAGGCGCACAACACCGGCCAGGAACCGACGATCATGCCGGCCTCACAGTAATACCTTCCCGGTCAGCGCCTCCCCAGCACCTCCAGGCTGTATCCCGTCTGCTGCATGTATTCCCTTCCCAATGTGCACAGAAGCTCCTGATCCGGCAGTTCATCAACTTCCACCTTGACGGCGGCATCGGCGGCGTGGACGCCCGGCCCCTTTCGGATCACCACATTGGCCTGCTGCAGAAGATGCTTCGCTTTCTTGATCAGCTCATTCTGGTTGGGGTTTTCCGACACCGTAATATTCCAGCCGGTGTCGTCTTCCAGCTTCCGTATCTGCTCTAGGCAGCGCTTGCCCACTACGGGAGTGATAAAGGACAGTTCCAAATAGGCCGTGCCGTCTTTGCATACTCTGCGGCTCTTCTTGTAAAGCGCAACGCCTTCGGCAGCAAAGACATCGGCCACGTACTCAAATGCCCTGTTCTGCTCCATGGCATGTTCCACGTCCAAAGGGCGCAGGGAAGGCGTTTCTGAGCCATCGTCCTGGCCTGGGTGGACAATTTCCAAACTGACGCCGGTCTGCAGCTGAAACTGCCGTTCAATCGCTTCCGGACCGTCCACTGCGTCCTGAAGCTTGAGCTGAAACAGGCGCCTGTGGGGATAATAGGAGAACTTCTTCACCGCAGCGCCGGCCGGAAGCAGACTCACAGCCAACTCTTCAGCAGCGCCCGTATGGCACTGATCGTTCACTTCCACCTGCCAGCCGGTGGCTTCTTCGATCTGTGTGAGCAGTGTTGCGTACTCCCGTTTGGCGCGGTGGGGAAAGTGGAACCACAAAACAACCTTCGTCTCCTCCACATGGGCTCCCGTTTTGTACAGTCCGGCATCCTGCGGGAACTGCTCCTTGACGTGGGCGAGCATGGCATTGAGTTCCATTGGGCCCGATGCCGGAGTCAGTGTATCTGGTTCTGCCGGGTGGTAGAGGAATAGGCGCCGCCTATTGGCAGTAAAGAACTGGGACGCGTGCAGCGCCTGCAGCATCCAATCCGTGTCTTCCTGCTTTGGCTGCGCGGTTCCGGTCCAAATATACAGCAGCTGCTCCACCGTGTACCCCTTCCGGCTGCCGCCATGTTCATAGACATATTCCCAGAACGACTGCCAGTTTTCGCCGTCATCCAACTCCCCCAGCGGCCGGTTTAGGGGCGAAAGAGCGACGTGCGTAAAATCCAGCTGCTTGCGCTGCCGGCTGAGGACAATCGGATAGCTGTCGCCGTTTTCGGGAACGAACACCTGGCCTCGGGCTTCCAGGTTCATCTGCTCGGCTAAGGCGTCTATGCTGCGCTCTTCGCCATGGACGAGAAATATGCGCTTCGGAGTCACGCGGTGGACAAGGCCAAGCAGTTCGCCGCGGTCAGCGTGGGCCGACAGGTTGTAGCGCCCGATGCCGCACCGAAGCGGCACTCGAACCCCATCTAAGTGCAAGGCCCGCTCCTCCTGGTCCATCAACGCCAGCAGCTCCGCTCCCGGAGCCTCTTCATCTTGGTAGCCTGTGATGGCAATGTAATGCCGCTCATGGCCGGCCAATTTCGCCGCATAGAGGGCACTGGGTCCGCCCTTGAGCATGCCCGAACTGGAGATGACACAGCAGGGTTCATCGCTGTCGAGGACTCGCTGCCGCTGTTCGCGGGTCTCCACAGCCGTAATATGATCATCATAGAACAGTGACTCACCCCGGAATGCTTTTTTAGCCAAGCTGCGCTGCAGATAATTGGGGTTGACACGGTAAGCGCCGTTGATGGCCCGGACCATTCCGTCGATATAGACGGGTACGGGACGAAGCTGGCCTCTGTCCATGGCGCGTTTAAGAATCAGGACCAGTTCCTGGGCCCGGCCGAGGGCAAAGGCCGGTATCAGCATCTTCCCCTCGCGGCCTATGACCTCTGCCACCGTTTCGACTAACCGCTTCTCCTCCAAATCCCGGTTGGCATGGAGATAGCTGCCGTAGGTGGACTCTGTTATCATGACATCGGGACGAAGCTTGGGAATTGAAGCCCCGTGAATGGTCCGCTGATCGGCGCTGGAAAAGTCCCCGGTGTAGAGAAGGCTTCCTTCCGCACTTGTCAGATAGATCATGGCAGCTCCCGCAATGTGGCCGGCATCAAACAGTGTCACTTCCACATCCCGATCGGAAAAGGGCTTGAAGGCATACTGCGGTGAATAGCAGACTGACCGTCCCAGCATGTCGTCCACATGGCTCTCGGCGTAGATGGGAATTTCGGCCTCGCTGCGCTCCATGATTTTCAGACTATCATACAAAAGCACTCGAACCAGGGATTTGGTAGCATGGGTCATGTACAGCACAGCCTCCGGATATTCCCGGCTGATCACGGGCAGCGAACCCGTGTGATCGAGGTGGGCATGACTGACAACAATGGCATCGACCCCGCCTAGCTCCTGGATCTGCCGGAAATCCGGCAGCGTATCCTGTCCGCCCTTCATTCGTATACCGCTGTCCAACAGCACATTCTTACCTTCCACTTGGACAAGGTAACAGCTGGCACCCACTTCCCGGGCACCGCCGCAGAAAACCAATTTCATGTCAGTTCCCTCCAGACACTCTATCGTCATATCCGGGTCCATACAAACCGTCAATGCGGGGCGCGCGGGAAACCCTGGCATAATGCTCCAAGGCCCGCATGATAAAGCTGCAAAAGCCAGCGGCCATGGCCGAATCGTTGTCATTGACCTGCTGCCGGACTTCAATCACGAATTGGCCGCTGTCCATGGTCTTGGAGATGGAATCCAAGGGAAGTCCCGGCTGCCTCCGGCTGCTCTCCTCATCGACCAGGAAAAAGGGCGGTGACGAAATCTGCGGCCCCTGCTCTTGATAGACAGTATTTTCATCCATAAACAAACAAATGCCGTTGATGAACTGTGCCCGGGCCTGCCCGCCCAGCTTGGCTGCAATTCCCCGGTAATGGGCAATCATCTCGCTGTCGTCGAGGTAACGGCCTTCTACTCGGCGGATGAAGAGCCCTGGCTGCTGATCTGGGGGCAGCCCTTCGATATACAGGCCCGAATCCGCGGAAAGCACCGGCCGCTTCAAAATGCTGAAATAGGCTTCGGCCTTCAGCCGGGCATTGTCGACGGGTCGTTGGCCCGTCTCTGCAATCTCCGGCAGCGGCACAGCCGGGAAGCTCTCCAGCCCCACGATGTCCAGTCCCAGCCCCGCTGTCATCTGCTGCATATGCTCCACTTTGGCCGAGTTGGTTGTACCATAGACCAACTGCATGGGATAGACCCTCCTTGAACTTCTGCTGCGAAACAACCGCAGCCCTGCCATTTCTGTACAGCGCTGGTTCGGGCCCTTGGCGCCGGAATGGTCCGGCCGTCTACCGCAGCTTCTTTGTGAAGATGATCTCCAGCGCTTCGTTCTCCAAAAGCAGACACCCGGCATCGGCATAGCCTAAGTGGCGGTAGAAACCTTGGGCGTTCTCATCGGATAAGGTGGATGTCATGACCATGCTGCAGCCCGCATTTTTCATGGCCGCTTCCCACTCTTCCACCAATCGGCGGCCTAGGCCGCGCCCTCGGTAGTCTTCGTCCACAGCAAGCATGTTCATGAAAGGAATTTCGTCCCAGAACCAACCATAACGAAGCCACCCCACCGGCTGTCCTTCCCACAGGACCCCGAAAAGCTCTTGCTGTGCTGCCTTGCGCAGTAATCGTTCCCGGGGCACATGGGTGTCCTGTTGGACAATCCACTCCAATTCACGGCTGTTTTCCTGCACACAAAGGACCTCAATCACCACGGCCAACCTCCTTGGTTTTTCTGCACCATGCCCGCCGTTGGCACTGAGGCGGAAGTTCCATGTCCAAGCTCTGCATGCTTTTGAAAAAAGCTCTCCACGGCTGGAGAGCCTTTTTCGAAAGCGTCTGCCCGTCACCGACAGCGGGTGCGCAAGGATGCGACCATCATCGACCGTGTCTGTGACAAAACTGAAACCATATCAAAAATCCCGCCGCCAAGGTGATCGCCATATACTGGACCAAGACCTGCACCTTCGGAACCATTGGCAGTCCCCGGACTATTTCTATGCCGCCATCACCATCGGGCATGGGATAGGAACCCAACATCTGCAGGGACAGCCGCTCTGCCCACTGCAATTGAACATCGGTAAAGGTGAGAGCCAACAGCACCGCCCACACGCACAACACAACCACTGCCACTACTCTGCCGCCCATGATCGCCACCCTTCCTCAGCTCGGCATAAAGCACCGGCTGTTTTTGCAGTACCGCAGGCTGTTCCGCCACCGCTGCAGTACATACAGCAATATTTGCCATGCAGGGGCCGAAATCCTCTGCCGTCATCAGGCATTTTTTTCTGTCCAGAAGATATGGTTGGCATCGCGCTATGACACAGGTCAAACGTTCTGCGCGGCCATGGAACACCTTAGTCTCCAGTCCGGGCAAGGGCATACACAGCTATGAAGTTTTTTTCACAATCCAGCAGGAGTTTCTATCCTAATGGCTAATAAATATATTGAAGAACATTACAAAGGAGTGGACGCGAATTGAATGTAAGAAGAGCACTGCCCGTCGCAGCCCTGATTGTACTATTGTTAACTGCAGCCTGGGGATATGCAGCTACCTATGAAGGCGTTGGCCGAGGCTATGCCGGTGACATGGTGGTCGCCGTGGAGCTGGACGGAAATGTCATCGTATCTGTGGAAGTCATTGAGCACAGCGAGACCCCAATCCTAAGCGATGCCGCCATCGACGCCATACCCAATCGCATCGTGGAAGCACAAAGCGTCGATGTGGACATGGTAAGCGGCGCCACCCAGACCAGTCAAGGTATCCTGGCAGCGGTGTCCGATGCCTTGGATCAAGCCGGTGTGTCGCTGGAACAGCTGGGTGTAGAAGCAGCACCGGAACCCGATGAGGCGGAGATCATGTCGGCCGATGTCGTCATTGTAGGAGCCGGCGGTGCGGGCCTGGGGGCCGCCATTGAGTCGGCCGCCCACGGTGCTGAGGTGATCCTGCTGGAAAAACTCAGTTTTGCCGGCGGAGAAACGCTGATCTCCGCAGGCGGATTGCAAGCCGGAGGCAGCTCTGTACAAGAAGAAGCAGGCATCGAAGACTCGGCCCAAGAGCTCTTCCGCTATTGGATGGAAAAGAGCTATTTCCGCCTGGATTCCGACTGGACCAGCACGATTGCCAAGGAATCTGCCTACAACATCGAATGGCTGCGGGAATACGGCGTAGAGTTTGCAGTAGACGGTTTGGTCCACGGGAGCTGGAATCCCAATGATCCCAAGCGTTTCCACATGCCGGTGGGCGGCGGTTCGGGCCTCGTGGAGCCGCTGGTGGAATCCGCGGAAAACCTAGGTGTACAGATCATTTACGACACCAAGGCGACGGAGTTGATTCAAGAGAACGGCCGCATCGTCGGTGTCTTGGCTGATGGCCAAGTTTCGGAAGTGAGAGCCAATGCCGTGATCCTGGCCACCGGCGGATTCGGCAACAACCCGGATCTGATCGCAGAGTACGCACCGGAGTTTGCCGACGCAGAGCCGGTAACTACCCCCGGCAACACCGGCAGCGGCCTATTAATGGCTAAGGAAGCGGGGGCTAAAACAGCGGACATATTCCATGCCATCGGCTGGCAGGTGTCCCCTCTCAATCTGCCCGAGACAGTGCTGGTCAATAGGGAAGGCCATCGTTTTATCGACGAAAATGCCTTTTATTCCCTCAAGGCAGAAGCGATGATCAAAGCAGGCGGTACCGTGTACCAAATCTTTGACAGCCCATGGCTGGCCGGCCAGAATGAA
>PUOC01000249.1 GCA_003551965.1 Clostridiales bacterium
ATTCCGGTCCGTTGCCGCTCATGTCATACAGTCCCAATGGATTGGCCCGCAGGCCTGCCACCGGCTGCAGTGCATTGCCGCTGTTCTCGGGATACCAGGCCACGGCCGTTGTAGCGGCATCATCGTTGGTATCCTCCACAGCTCCGCTGGCATACCTCCCGGGTGTCCAGTGACGGCCATCCAGTTCCACAGCTCCCTGGAATCCGTCGTCGCCTCGGTATCTTGCTGCCAGTTCCCATTCTTCGCTGGCAGGCAGACGAAACCCATCTGCCTCAATCAGGACAGCACCGTCACAAGCTTCGCCATCGCCGGCGTCACGTACCACAGAACCCTGATAGCGGTACACCGGTTCAAAACCAAGCATTTCCGACAGAGCATTGCACCAGACAACGGCATCCCGCCAGCTTATCTCCGCAACCGGAACATTCGCCTGGGATGAAGGCCTTTGGCCGATTTCGCCGTGACTTCCTTCTCGTCCGGCATTGGCAAAGGCATAACCGTTGTCTTGGGCCCACTGTCTAACGGCATACCACAGTTCATATGTCACCTGTGTTTCACCGATCCAAAAGTCCGTCTGTACCTCTCCCCTGTCACTGTCGTCGATACCAGCAGGAAAGACGGCAGCAGGCGCTGCAACCATGGCAAATTCCACGCCGCCGGCACGATGTTTCTCAGTCGTAAGCAAAGCCTCCTCCGGTGCTTCCTCCGGAAACTCACCCCACAGCGGCTGGTCAGCATCAGCCTCCAACAGCTGCAGCAGCTGGCCGTGCAGTTCTTCTAGATAATCCAAAAAAGACGGATGTGCCGCTTGATTTTCCCGGGCTGTTGCAATTGCGTCTTCCAATTCCGCCGCCCAATCCTGCAGCTGGTCTGTGCCTAGCGCTTCCGGCGTGCGCCAGTCTGCCGATGCTGTTGATGCGCACCCAAGAACCAAGAGTAAAGCCAGCAGAGCAATGAATCGCCCATGTCGTCCCATCATGTAGTCCCCCTCCTATGTATTTTCCCCCGTTGACGTCTGGGCGTACTGTGGCCGATACCAAACCAACCCAGCAGCCAGATACCATCTTGGCCCATGCACGTGTGCATGGGAAGCTGTAAACCAAAGCCTACAACCCCCCGGGTGGTCTCCCCTCCCCCCTTTCCATTCAAAGCACTCTTCCTACGTCGTCCATGTTCCGCCCAAGCGCTGCCATATTCCCTATTTCTGTCGTGAACGTGACCCTCCTTCCCCAATTTTTGGTTTTTTCTTACTCCTTCTCCGCCAGGTGTGTGCTGGCTGTTTCGATCTTGTCTTCGCCGGGGCGGCAGGCATATATCTTGGGAGATCCCCGTTAACGACTTTTGCTGTTGCTTCATTGGATCCCGTGATTTGTTGGTTGGTATCAGCAAAGCAAACCCGCCCCAAAGGCTTACCGCACCAAAGAAGGCTGATCTGGCACGTTTGGGAAACGCCTTGGCCCTGGCGTTTCCCACTCCACACCGCGCCTCGGTGGCCCCTTAGCACACCACGTCTGGGCGGGGTTCGATGGTAGAGTGACGAAAGACCTGCCTCCCCTTCATGGTTATGGTAACGGTTCCCAACTCAAATTCCAGCGAGAGTTAAAATTATTTATTACCTTGAAAGGATTTTGCTTTTTAGTTATAGAAATATCATCCTATCGTTTCATGTGTGAATGTACTGACAGCGAGCGGCCCACTTTTCTGTGCACACGTAGTTCCGGCCCCGTTTGTGCCAGTAACGGCCGCGCGCGGATAGACTGGCGCGCTTCTCAAGCTGAGTGGCTGTTGTTCATTGCCGCAGCCGTTCGCCCCCTCGGTTCCGCAATCACACCCGTGACGGCACCCAACCAGTAGGGGACTTTCAACCATGGCTTCCTGCATCATGGAAACTGACATTATCTAGCAAAGGGGGTGAACGGTAAAGCATCCTAAACGCAGGCTGTTGTCCATCGGAGAAAGGAAAATTCAGGAGGTGTCTTCATGAAAGAGTTGTTTCGTCTGCGTCTTTCCACGTCTCTGTTTGCTGTGTTGATCTGTCTCCTCATTCCGGCGGCCGCTGCTGCTTCCTTTGGAGAGGCTCCGATGCTGGAAGAAAAGGTGGCTGCAGGAGATCTGCCCGCTGTAGCCGACCGCCTGCCTGACCCTGATTCCATCTACGTGGTAGAAGTGGAGGAAATCGGCCGCTATGGCGGTACACTGCGGACCGCGGGATGGCATGAAGATACGGTAGCTGTGTCTTCGCCCAACATCCTGCGCGCCTTGGCCGACGGCAGCGGGTTTGTGCCTCACTTCGCCAAGGATGTAACCTATTCCGAGGACATGACGGAATGGACCATCCAGTTCCGGGAAGGTGTACGCTGGTCTGACGGCGAACCGTTTACCACGGAAGATTCCATGTTCTGGTACAACCACATCCTGTTGAACGAAGAACTAACGCCGGTTGTCGGCGGAGACTGGCGTTCAGCCGGCGAAGTAATGGAAATGCAGGCTCTGGATAATTACACCCTGCAGATCAACTTCGTCAGGCCGAAACCGTTCTTTGAGAACACACTCTTCATGGCAACCAACTCCGGCAATATGGTGACACCCAAGCACTATCTCCAGCAGTTCCATCCCGATTTCGTCGATATGGATGAACTGGAGGCCCTGGTGGAAGAAGAAGGATTTGCCCATTGGTACGAACTGTTCGGACACAAATGGGATCGCCATTACGGATTGCCGTTAAACCCAGATCTCCCCACGGTCACCGCCTATGTGATGACCGAACTGCGCTCCACCCATCGTGCCTTTGAGCGCAACCCCTATTACTGGAAAACCGATCAGGAAGGCAACCAGCTTCCTTATATCGACCGCATCTACAATGAATTCGTTGAGGCTGAAGAAATCTTTGACGCCAAGATCATCAGCGGCGAAGTCGACTTTGCCGGCTTTGACACCGACCTGGGGAACTTCCCCATGTACCGCAGTTTTGAAGAAGAAGGAAACTACCGCACCATCCTGTGGGATTTCGGCAACGTTGCGACGATTTTCCAGTTTAACCAGACACACGAGGATCCGGCCCTGCGGGAAATTTTCCAAGACGTGCGCTTCCGCCGTGCCATGTCCTTGGGGATGGACCGCGAGGAAGTCAATGAAATCCAAGCATTCGGCCGCGGACGGCCCATGCAGTACACGGTCTTTGACAGCAGTGCCTACTACAAGCCGGAGTTCGAAAAGGCATATGTCGAGTTCGATCCCGAGCGGGCCAATGCGAAATTGGATGAAATGGGATTGGATGAGCGGGACCGGGAAGGCTATCGCCTCCGCCAAGATGGCGAACGGCTGACCTTCACCATCGAAACATTTCCGGTTGAAGTCATTCGCATGGAGCACATCGAACTGATCTCCGAGATGTGGCGGGAGAACCTCGGCATTGACGTCCGGGTTCGCCAGATCTCCGGTGAGCTGGCGGGTGAAAGGGCTCCGGCCAACCTCATGGACGCCACCACTTGGACCGGCGGCGAAGTGCTTGACACCCTCTTCCCCATGTATGCCCACTGGTTCACACCCATGTCTCCAGGATGGAGCCGCACCTCCGGCGTGCAATGGGCGCGCTGGTTCCAAACCGACGGTGAGCAGGGAGAAGAGCCGCCGGACCATGTGAAGGAGCTGCGCAGCTGGTACGATGATGTCCAGAGCGAACCGGATCCCGAACGCCGGGTTGAACTGGGTCAGAAGATCTTGGCCTACCAAGCAGAGAATCTCTGGTCCATTGGAACCGTAGGCTATGTGCCGAAACCCATTATCTTCAGCAAGAACCTGCGCAACATTCCTGAAGAGGGCATCTGGGCTTGGGCCACCCTGTGGACCATATCCCGCGATCCGGAGCAATGGTTCTTCGCCGAATAAACCGCTGCAGGGGTCTAATCAAACAAGGGAGGATTTCCATGAACAGCCGTACCCGTCTTTTCAATGCCATAAAGGGTGAACCAATCGACCGCGTACCCGTCAAGATGTGGGGCATTCATCCCTGGCAGGAACCGCCCCATGAATCCTATCGTCCCTTGTTTGAGCTGGCCTGGGAATCTGACCCCATGCCCGGTTGGGGCCCGAAAGGCATGCCGTTGGCACTAAACGCCCATCCGGATATCTCTGTTCATCAAGAGAGCCGGCCATCGAAACATGCCGGCCATGTGGAGGATGTTGCGATCATTGAAGCACCCGGCAAGCGCTTTGAGTCGGTGTCGCTGCGCAGCACCGACAACCGGCCCGGAATGATCAGCCAGCATTTCATTTCCACACCGGAACAGATGCAGGCCTTTTTGGATCTGCCGTTTAAGCCCTTCCAGCCGGATGTAGAGGATTTCTTCATCCAAAAGGAACGCCTCGGGGACAAGGGGCTTTTGATGGCCATGCTCCCCGCGGATCCCATCTACCAGCTGCAGATCCTCCTGGGGTCCGAAGCGCTGGCACTGTGGAGCATGGACCATCGCGATCTGGTGCGGCAGTTCATTGCTTCCTATGGAGAGCGCTGGCATGAGTATGCAGCCTATCTCTTGGAGCAGGATCTGGGCCCGCTGTTTGGGTATGTCGGGCCGGAGTTGGGCATTCCGCCGCTGATGTCCCTGCGGGACTTCGAAGAATTTGTCTGGGAAGTGGAAAAACCCGTCCTGGATAGGATCCACGCAGCGGGATGCTATGCCTGGGTGCACTGCCACGGTCGTATGCGGCTGGTGATTGAACGCTTTGCAGACATGGGCGTGGACTGCCTCAACCCCATTGAACCGCCGCCCATGGGGGACATCACACTCCCAGAAGCCAAGGAGCTGGTGGGAGACAGAATGACCTTAGAAGGCAATGTGGAAATCGGCGACTTTGCCGACTTGGAGCCGGAAGCTTTCAGGGAAGTCTGCATCGCTGCCATGGAAGCCGGAAAGCCCGGCGGGCGCTTTATCTTCTGCCAGAGCGCAGACCCCAGCCACTGGCCGGAACTGCCGCCAAGGGTCTTGGAAAACTATCGGGTTTTCCTTGAAGTCGGCCGAGAATACGGACGCTATTAGTCACAACACAACACCGGGTGCCCGGCAGCAGAAGCTGTCGGGCACCCGGTTTTTGTCTGCGCAACTCAAAGTGCCAAGGCCTGGGACCACCCGCGGGAAAACCGCGGTCTTTTGTCTCCATTGTGCTTGGGCCCGATGCAGGCACGATCTCTCCGCTCCAACGAAGCAAACCCGCTCCGAACGGCTTCACGGCCGGGCATTGCGGCCGCGGAACAATCGGCGAGGAGTGTCCGACAGGACCTCCCGGGGTCTGTAGAGAAGTAAATCTTGCGGCGGTCAATGCACGCCAATCCCTAAGCGTTTCCATTCCCTCTGTACTCGTTCGGCCACTGGCGAGAACACCCATGCATCCATGGGACGCATCCAAGTTCATACCATGGCCGGGATCTGTTGACACGACAGCCATTGGAACCACGGTCAAGCGGCGGAGGTTGGTCTCTGAGGTTACTTCCGCTTCGGCCGCGCCGGACTGGAGCCAGGACAAGACAGCCAACAGGTTCCGGGCCTTCCGGAGACCATCTCCAGATGGTATTCCCTGTCAAAGACGGATTTTGTCGTCTGTGAAACGGAAGGAAAGAATGGAGGTGCCTACATGATGCGACTGTGCCCGCCCCGGGCTGGTATCATTGTGCTTACTGTGTTGTGTTCTCTGCTGCTGCCCGCAGCCGCTGCGGCGTCCTTTGGTGAGGCACCAATGCTGCAGGAAAAGGTCGAAGCCGGCGAACTGCCCCCTGTGGAAGAACGACTGCCCGAACCGGACTCGATCTATGTGGTCGATACGGAAGAAATAGGCCGCTATGGGGGTACCCTGCGGACAGCCGGACAGCATGACGATGCCTTGGCCGTGTCAGCGCCGAACTTGATGCGGGCCGCCGACGGTGACGGCTTTGTACCGCATTTTGCCAAAGATGTTGTTCACAGTGAAGACATGAAACAATGGACCATTCATTTCCGCGAAGGTGTACGCTGGTCCGACGGTGAGCCCTTTACCACGGACGATGCCATGTTCTGGTACAATCACGTGCTGGGGAACGAAGACCTGACACCGGTCGTGCCGGAAGACTGGCGTGCCGGCGGCGAAGTTATGGATATGGAGCCCGTGGATGACTACACTCTCGAAGTCCGCTTCGCCGAGCCAAAACCATTCTTTGAAAATGTACTATTCATGGCGACTCATTCCGGCGACATGGTAACGCCGAAACACTATCTCAAGCAATTCCATGTCGACTTTGCCGACGGAGACGAACTGCAGGCACGTACCGAAGAAGAAGGATTTGTCGTCTGGACGGAGCTGTTCGAACACAAGCGCGACCACCAATATGGGCTGCCCATGCATCCTGATCTTCCCACCATAACTGCCTATGTCATGAAAGAGATCGATTCAGCCCATCGTGTGTTTGAACGCAACCCGTATTACTGGAAAACTGATCAAGAAGGCAATCAACTCCCGTATATCGACCGCATATCCAACGAGTTCGCGGAACACGCCGATGTCATAGACGGGAAGATTGTCAGTGGCCGCGTGGACTTTGCCGCCTTTGAAACGCACTTGACCCATTATCCCATGTATACAGATTTCGAAGCCGAAGGACACTACCGCACGATGCTGTGGGACAAGGGCAGCGTGGCAACGGTTGTCCAGTTCAACCAAACCCATCGCGACGAGGCGCTGCGGGAAATCTTCCAAGACGTCCGATTCCGGCGGGCGATGTCCTTAGGTATGGACCGGGAAGAGATCAACGAAGTGCAGACCTTAGGCATCGGCCGGCCCCTGCAGTACACCGTATTGGAACCAAGTGCCTACCATGATCGCGAATTTGAGCATGCCTACGTCGAATTTGATCCGGACCGGGCCAATGCCAAACTCGATGAGATGGGCTTAGACCAGCGAGACAACGCCGGCTTCCGGCTGCGGGAGGACGGCGAACGCTTGAGCATTACCCTAGAGACCTTTGCCATGGACGCCATCATGTTGGAAGATATCGAGCTGATAGCCGAAATGTGGCGGCAAAATCTGGACATCGATGTTCTGGTCCATGAAATCACCGCCGGCTTGGCCGAGGAGCGAGCTCCCGCCAATTTGATGGATGCCATCGCCTGGACGGGAGGCGAAGTACTCGACACCCTCTTCCCCATGTACGCCCGCTGGTTCCTACCCCAGTCTCCGGGCGGCAGCCGCACCGCTGGTGTGCAGTGGGCGCGCTGGTTCCAGACCGACGGTGAAGAGGGAGAAGAGCCGCCGGCCGATGTCAAAGAACTGCGGAGCTGGTGGGAAGATGTCAGAACTGAGCCCGATTCGGAGCGCCGCCTGGAACTGGGCCGCAAGATCCTATCCTACCAGGCAGAAAATCTTTGGTCCATTGGAACCGTAGGCTATGGTGCCAAACCTCTGATCTTTGACGCAGACCTGCGCAATGTGCCCGAAACGGGTATCTGGGCCCTGTCCACGCTGTGGACGATCTCCCGCGACCCAGAGCAATGGTTCTTTGCAGAATGACCTTGGAATGAACCCTGGGTCCGGTCAAGACCCCTGCAGGCCTTCGGAGACGCCCGGATTACCAACCTCACAGAGCACAAAGCAGCGCCGGGTACCAGGCAGCATCGGCTGTTCGGTACCCGGCGCTCTGTCTCTGGACCACCGCCATATCCACCGGCGGGGGCAGTGCCGCTGGCTTTCCCGATTTCGCTACTGCCTGCTGATCCAAATCGGACTCACCCATGCCATGGCTCCGTCGCACTGGATGACACGCAGATAGTAAAAAATGAAATCCGATCCATCGCGGCTCCGCATCCACAGCCTATCCAGGGATTCGTCATCCTCCCAAACAGTCTCCCAGAAGATGGTGTTGGGCTCCCGCCGCCAGACCACTTCATTGTTGCGCAAAAGCTCCACCGCTGCAATACAGTGGGTACCAGCCGCGGCTGCAGCCACGGTCCTGCGCTGCAAAAGCTGTACATCGTCAGCCGCCGATAGTTCGGCGCCCATGGGGTCTTCGTTGACAGAAAACGAGATCAGCATACGCTCGCCGGTGGTACCGTACGTGGCCCGATCATAGAGGCCCTTCCACAAACTATCCCGGGACCGGGCCTCGGCACCGACCGCCAACAGCCCCGCTTTATAGTGCCAATGGCCGAAACTCAAGACGGAAACGCTGTTATCGCCGGGATGGCCTTTATGGTCATCGCCTCCGGCGGTAAACCCCAGCCGCAGGCCCATGGCCAATGCTCGCTGCACAAAACCTTCGGGAGCCTCTGCCATGTCCGGCTGCGGGTTAGCGCAGGATGCATACTCCGGCCAAGTGGGTTTGACGGGAAATGGGTTGCCGTCGGCATAACTGCGTTCCGAACAGCCCCAGTTCCCATATATTTCTACTAACCGTTCAGCAGCATCATCGTGATCCTTCCAGTCGCAGGGATTTCCGCTCATGGAAGTATGGTGTGGTATTACCATGGCTTTTCTGGGCCGCAAAGCCGAGAACAACTTTTGCGGGGTATCTGCGTGTCCGTCATCGGACCGGATGATCGCCGCTGCCGACCGGGACGGAAAATAGACACAGCGATCGCCGTCGCCGTTGCGCCGCCATTTGGCCCATTCATAGGCGGGAAAGGTGACGAACTGTCCATCCTCGTTCCACCGTTCAGCGGCATCATAGCCTTCATACCACATAGAGTCACTGGTCTCCCAGAGGTGATCGTGTTCGGTCAGGGCGCCGAAGTCCAGGCGGGACGAGAACCGAATAAAGCCAAAGTAATCGTCTGGAGTTCCCAGCCCGTCGGAGTTCTTCCCATGGCCATGGATATATCCCCAATACGTTCGAGTGCTTGTATTGTCGTGGTGGACCCGAATCGGCAGACAAGGGCCCTGCAGGCCATGGGGCCCCCGGTGCCCTTCAGAATGGGGAAACCCCTCTGCTTCCATGGTGACAAAGTAGTAGCCAGGAGACAGATCCACATGCAGGGGCTGCAGGGAAAAGAGGCCCCATGGATCTTTCTCAGCCTCGACGGTGCGCCGGACGACCTTTTCAAGCTTGCGGCCACTCCAACTGTGAAGCGTTATCGACGCCTTCAGCGTCGTGTCTTCCAGCTGGCCCACATTGCCGTAGACATCTTCCGGACGCAGATGGAGCTGCAGTTCACCGCCGCGAACGACGTCCGACGGGCCGGTAAGGGCCCAATGATCCCAGCGGGAGCCAATCACATCGATCTGCAGTACACCTAGCAGAACGGTATCGGCGGCACCGCTGTCTCCAGGCGCTTCTCGGTAGACGGCAATCGCTTTCTCCGGTTGCGAAAAGGTTTGGGCCTGCATGCCGGGACTGCCCTGTGAACGATCACCGAACACGATACTTACCCTATCTCCATGGGAGACAGCATGGGGAACGGAAATATGCAGCAGCCGGCCGCTGATACCGCCGCTTACCTTAATCCACTGCGGCGCAAGCAGTCTGTCATTGATGTATGCCTGCACGAAATTCGCTCCCGATGGATCGTCTTTCTGGGGCAGGCCCCAGTTTGTTTTGGCATGGCGGTCGTGTCCCAGTTCAATTCGAAGTTCCGTGCCGGCCTCCATGGCAATATTCTCTACTGTCATGGTCCAAGTGCCGAACTGCCCTGCCTCCGCCGCCTTCGGCGTCCATTGCAGCTGGGCTGTATTGTCGTCCAACAGCATTCGCCTCCCGTCCAATTCTGCTCCCTATAGGATGGAATGATTGCAAGGCAGTGCCCGCCGGCCATCTCCAGCGGGCACCGCTTTGCCGTCAGTCGCCGATAAAGATCTGCTCCGGATCATGCGACATGCTCCAGAGCACATCCCATGTCCACAGTCCTTGATCATTGACATTGCGCAGTCTGTTGTTTACGGCGATGGGATGGGGTCCTCGTCCGACAGTACCGATACTCCAGACATTCTCAGCCTGGGCCGCTAATATCTTCTGGGCCAACTCTTTGCGGAGTTCGGCATCGGGTTCTTTAGTCAGCTGGGCCCATGCAGCACGAAGGTCTTTAATATGATCGGGCGGCTCCATACCGGACTCGCCGCCGGATTGGAACCAATGGGCATACTCGGGCCAGGCGGTACAGCTCCATATGGGGAGATAGGGGATGTACGCGTAGGGGTGGCTGGGGAAGTTGACATAGGTGGCTCCCCCGCCGGTCCAGCTGTTGACATCCATCATGTTGCCTGGAGCCCGCTGGGCTGCCAGCTCCCCGGACACCTGGGTGACGCTCACATCCAGGTCCAAGTTCTCCCGCCAGAAATCGGCGACCAACGACACCTTATCCATGGTCACACTGGCGATTACCACGGTTTCGATGGTAAAGGAAAGGCGCTCGCCATCCGGCCGCAAACGATAGCCTTCGCTGTCCCTCTCATCTAAACCCAGGGCATCTAGCTTTTGATTGGCCCGTTCTGGATCGAATTCAATCCAGGCATCGGCATATTCTGGTTTGTAATAAGGGTGGCTGTCGAGAACCGTCAACTGGCGAGGCTCCGCGTGTCCGAAATAGAACACTTCACTGATCTCCTCGCGGTCGATGGCCAGGGACAGCGCCTGGCGGAACGTGGCTTCCTGGAAAATGCTCCGCAGCGCTTCGTCGGGATGGGTCTGGTTAATGGCGTATTTAACTTCTGCACCCAATCCGTTCGTCCAAAGCACTGTCTCATACTCGCCCTCATCTTCAAAGGAACGGTACATGGGATAGTTGTCCAAGGTCATAAAGAACCCTGCGAAATCCAACTGGCCGCTGATGATCATGCCATTGTAAATTTCACCATCCCCGAGAATTTGATTCTCAATGCCGTCTACATAGGGCAGCTGGTTGCCTTCCGTATCTGTTTTCCAGTAATAGGGATTGCGCACGAACGACCGATGCTCCGATGTCCGTCGATCCATTTTGAATGGCCCTAAGGTGGGCAGATCCGGATTAAGGGGCAGTGCGTACTGGCTGTTGTCTTTGTTCATAAACAGCTGGTACCACGCATCAAAGCCTGCCTCTGCTACCATCGCGTCCAATTCATCTTCCGATGCATAATTGGGATGGAACTGTTTCATGTAATGCTTGGGCACGAGCAGGCTGACCGAATGGATCATGTCGTTGATGAAGTAGGGCTTGGCGGAAGCGTAGATGAACTTGATGGTGTAATCATCTATCACTTCCACATCCATGACCTGGTCGTCGGCTTTCCAATCGGCGCCAATGGCAGGCGTCAAGTCTTCATTGAGCAGGATGTCCTCATACCAGAAGAGGATATCTTCAGTGGTAAAGGGCTCGCCATCGGACCAGCGAACGCCTCTGCGCAGGTTAATCGTGAACTCTGTCATATCCTCAGAAGCTTCGATGTTTTTGGCCAGGTGGGGTATGAACTCCTCGCCATAAGGTATGGAGGGTTTATAGAAGGCCGGAAGAGATGCCAACATCTGGTCATCGCCATCACCTTCGGCAGACAAACCTGCGGTCCGCAGCATACCTCCATACTGGCCAATCATTTCCAAGGGTTCTACGACATAGATGTCGTCTGGATGGGGAAGACGATCCTCGATGGGAGGAAGTTCACCCTCTTCCACACGCTCAGCCAAAAGCGGTGATTCACCATACTGGGCAGAGACCGGCAACGCAACAAAACAAAGCAACAAGACAAGCAGGTAGAGACTTCGATGGGTTTTCAATTGAGCACCTCCATAATTTGAACTCTCAGCGGCACAGCCAAACATTCAGGCAACAACACAATCGACATGTCCAGAGAGCCATCCATACCAGCCAACCGACGTGCTTTGTCCCCACCTCCCTTGCGGTTTCCTTCAACGTCGAATGCAGTATCGACGCTGCAGAGAGAAACAGCCTTGCCGTTGTACAGGCCTCTAAATGGCTCGTTCGGCATGGCTATAACCCGTTGATGTTCCTGACTTCATTCACAAAGGCCAGCACATTCTCCAGCGGTACCTCGGGCTCCAGCACATGGGTAGGAGCTAGGATCAGCGCCCCATCGGCGCCCAAGGTCTCTACCCGCTGGCGCACCGTCTGCGATACCTCCTCCGGGGTCCCGAAGGGCATGGTTGTCTGGGTGCCGATGGTGCCGTCCAACACCACTTGGTCGCCATATTCGCCTTTGACCCACACGGGATCGAGGCATTCAGGCTGCACCGGATTGAGTATATTGACACCAATATCGATGAGCTCCGGTATGATTGGAGAAATATCGCCGTCACTGTGATAGCGGATGGATATGTCGGGCTTAATTGTTTTGGCTGTTCGATAAACCTCAGCCCACCGGGGCTTGATAAACCGCCTCCAGGACTCTACGGAGAAGGTCATTGCCTTTTGGTTGGCCACATCGTCCCCAGTATGCAAGAGGTCAACACCGGCCCGGGCCGCCGCTGCTGCCCGCTTCACGTTCCGCTCCATCAGCCGATCAAGGATGTACTCACACCAAGCCGGCTGCAGCACCATGTCCATGAGGAACGGCTCATAGCCGCGAATCTGCCAAGCGTCCTCATACATATGGGTGATCGCGCACTGGGCAATGCGCCCCTCACGGTGGGCTTGGGCAACTTGTTCCTGCATAACGGCCATATCTGCCGTCCCCGCCGGCGGATAGGGAAACGCCTTAAGATCTTCCATGGACTTGGCATTGCGCAGCGGACTGACATACTGCGTAAAATGATAGAGACTGCCGGGAATTTCCAGGACCCCGAGATGGTTGATAAACGCCTCCGGGGGAACGGGATAATCGCTGTAGTACGCCCAAAAAGGAGATGGTTCTTGCGGACAGGGAACTTGCGGCTGTACCGGCACGGGATGCAGCATGCCGAAATGCTCAGCAAAGGATGCGGCGTTATCGAGGTCTAGGTGGTTACGCAGCCGCTGGTCTAAATCCGGTGTAAAGGAGGCATAAAAAAGGAACTGGCCTGCGTATTGGTGCTGTACGGTGCGCTTAAACAACTGCCGTTGATCCATCGGGGAAACCTCCTCGCGTAGTGGCCTGCCTTGTCTGTTCGGCGCCAAAACCGTTCTGTCTTGAGACTGGAACCAAAGACGGTCCGAGCGCTCCGGCCTTGGCATCGATCACTATTCTCGGCGTCTCACAGCAGCGACGCAGTCTATGTACTTATTCTTTGAACAATGATAACGTTCTTCCCAGCGAAGAAAACTCCTGCGGCAGATGAAAAAAACCCATACCGACCCAGCAACGAAATGCTGCAGTGTCAGCCCTGGGACAGCAATAATCGCGGCCAGCACAGGAAACAGCGATCAGTCCGCTGTGTGTCCGATTTTCGGGTTAAGCCACAGATGCCAAGCACAGGGATGATCGGAAACGGTGTCGAGATGAAGGTGGCGGCCTGCAAAGAGTAGAAAACAGGGATATGGTGACGATGGCGCCCGCGGAAAACCCGCCTGATGTGACGGCGGGCAGGCTGGGTACGATCAGGGCCGAAACGGCACAGAATAGGAAAGGATGGCGATTGGAGCATGGCATGGATAGACATGACCGCGCGGCAGCGGGTACTGACCGCCCTGGAACATCGACAGCCGGATATGGCCCCCTATCAGATTGACTTCACGGCAGCTTCGCTGCAGAAGGCCATCGAATACTACAACGATCCGGATCTTATGTCAACGCTGGGCAATCACTTAGCCATTATCGGCTTTGGTTCCTCCGAGGAAGTGAAGCCCGGATATGTGCGTGACGAGTTCGGAGTCGTGTGGAACCAGACCATCGACAAAGATATCGGGAACGTTGCACATTATCTCCTTCCCGAGCCTGATCTTAAAGATCTCACACTGCCCGATCCGAAGGCCGTTCCGTTTACCGCAGAACCACAGTCCTTTCTAAAGCGGCACCGCGATCAATTCACCGTCTGCAGCATTGGTTTCTGCCTCTTTGAACGGGCCTGGACGTTGCGGGGCATGGAAGAGCTGTTGATGGACATGGTTCTGCGGCCGCAGTTTGTGGATCAGCTCCTGGAATCCATCACGGAATACAACCTCGCCCTCATGGATCGAGCATTGGCATACAATTTCGACTGTATCCGCTTTGGCGACGATTGGGGCCAGCAGACGGGCCTGATCTTCGGAAAACGTCTCTGGGACCGATTTTTCAAACCTCAC
>PUOC01000269.1 GCA_003551965.1 Clostridiales bacterium
CAGATAACCAGCTGACACCGGCCGAAGAAAGACAGGGATGGAAACTGCTCTTTGACGGAAGTTCCTTTGCAGGATGGACGTTTCCCTATGAAGACCATGGCTGGACGATCGACAACGGGGCCATCTGCTGTGCAGAGCCCGTGGGTGGAGGAAGAAATGTCTGCACTGCGGCAAAGTATGAGGATTTTGAACTCTACCTCGAATACCTGCATGAGGAAAATGTGAACAGCGGCATTTTCCTCCGCCAATCGGATTTGTATGACCCGGTCCATACCGGCCTCGAAGTGCAGATACTGGACAACTACGGTGATGTGGAATTGAACAGCCATACCTGCGGTGCCATTTATGATCTTGTGGCGCCGAAATCAGCGCCATTTAAGCCCGCCGGCCAATGGAATACGGTCAGGATTACTTGCCGCGGCCCGGAAATTTCCGTCAGTCTCAATGGTGAACAGGTCAGCGAAATGGATGTAAGCCGCTGGACTGAACCGGGCCGAAATCCCGATGGCACCGAAAACAAGTTTCGTTATGCCTGGGCCGATCTGCCCCGTTTAGGGCACATTGGGCTGCAGGATCACAGCGGCCGGATTTGGTTCAAAAACATCAAATTGAAGCCGGAGTGAGAGGAGCAAACCAAAATGGCAGCAGCATGGCGTCTGGCCGTGATTGGATGCGGCAACCGTGCCTGTAACGTAACCCTGCCGTATCTGCAGACTATTCCCCATGTCGAGCTGGCTGCTGTCTGCGACCAGGTGCCGGAACGGGCAGCGGCGGCAGCAGCCCAGTGGCATGTGCCGCAGTGGTTTTCCAGTGTCGATGCATTGGTCCAGTGGGGTGAGTTCGATATCGCCGCCAACATCACGAGCATTCCCGATCACTACGGCGTTAACCTAAAGCTTCTTAGAGCTGCCAAGCATCTCTATTCCCAGAAACCGCTGGCGCTGACGGCGGCGGAAGGACAGCACTTAATATCCGAGGCCCGCGCCCGGGGCGTGAAACTCAGCGCTGCCTCGCCGAGTATGCTGCAGCCGGAAATCCGTGAGGCTAAGCGGCTGGTGGCTCTCGGTACGATCGGCAAGGTCAGCTTTGCCCGCTGTATTAGTTCCCATGGCGGCCCTGAGCACCATGATCGCCCAGACCCGTTTTGGTTTTATGGCCCAGGCGCCGGTGCGCTCCGGGATATGGGAGTCCACGGGCTGCACAGAATTACGGGTATTCTAGGGCCGGCGAAGCGGGTGACAGCGTTCTCCAGCGTTGCGGAACGGGAGCGGGTCGTTCGGGCCGGCAAGGCAAAAGGGCAGATCATACGCAGCCAGGCTGACGACAACACCCATGTTATGCTCGAGCTCCGCGATGGTGCCTTCGCGGTCTTGGATGGGACATTTTGCGTGAAAGCGACAAAGACCCCGGCTATGGAAATCTATGGCTCCGAGGGCACCGTATCCTTGGGGCGCAATAAGGAGCTGAGCCTGTTCTTGGATGATGCCCGGTCGGATCTGCGGGGATGGATGGACCCAATCTACCGCTGGCCGAAGTTCATCGGTGAAGAAGGAATCGGCGATCTGATTGAAGCCATTGAACAGGATACAGTCCCAGAACTGAGCGCAGAACACGCCGTCCATGTGGTCGAGATCGTCGAGAAGGCGTACAGATCGGCGCAAGAAGGACAGGCTCTGGCGCTGGAAACGGCATTCTAAATCCGCCGATCCGGGGCGGGAAGGGCCGCGGCAGCAGACAGCGGCCGCGTAGGAGGACAGAAAATTGACTCGTAAAAAGACGATGGCCCCCCAGCGCTTTGATCAGCGCCAGACGATGTTTGCCGTTCACCCACCGGCACCGGGTGCCTTTGACGGAGTGCCCGGGGAGAGCCAGGGGCATTCCATGGTTGCGTATGCAAAGACCAGGGCAGCGAGCAGAACCTTTGACGAACTGCAAAACGCATGCGCCTGCGGGCCGAAAGTGCCCGAAAAAGAGCCATGCAGTCTGGGTCCAGCTGAGCTGACGCAGGCCGTGCTGACGTCAGCCGCTGAATTTGGTGCGGACGCAGTCGGGATTTGTGCTGTCCGGGAAGCATGGATTTACTCCTGTGATCATTCCGGAGCGCCCATTGCCCTGCCCAAACGCTGCGACCGGGCGGTTGTCTTGGCGGTGGCTGCTGACGTGGACCGACTGCAGGACGCACAGCCGCTGGCGGCCAATGCTGAAACGCAGCTAAGCTATGCCCGATCGGTGTTTGCCACCTCCTTGATGGCCCACTTTCTCCAGGTGTTGGGTTGGGAGGCACAGGCCTCTACCAACGATACCGCTTTGAGCATTCCTATGGCGGTGGAGGCTGGACTGGGTCTTTTAGGGCGCAGCGGTCTGCTGCTGACAGACACGCATGGTTCGGCCGTCCGGCTGTCTAAGGTATTCACCGACGCGCCGCTGGAGGCTGCAGCCCGGAGCGGTGCGGAGCTGCAGCCATACTGCCGGCGCTGCCGTGTATGTGCCAAGGCCTGCCCGGCCCAGGCAATTTCTATGGACAGCGAACCCTCGTATACTGTCACCGGCCCTTGGAACAGTCAAGGAGTGCTGCGCTGGCCCGTGCATGCGCAGCGGTGTTATGATCACTGGCGCAGGATAGGCAGCAGCTGTTCTGTCTGCCAAGCAGTCTGTCCATTTTCACGGCAAAAGAAACAGCTGCCGCTTTAAAACAGCGGCGGCTCTCTCGGGTCAGCGTGCTTCGGAAGTTCGGTGGCGCGGTCTGCCGCGAGCGCGCGGTCGCGCGGTTCGGTCTCGGCGGCGGTTTCCTGTGTTTCAGGCATTGCACAAAACAGGGCAGTGTGCTATACTGGATACAGAAGACAGATAATAATGAAAAGCTGTATTATTACAATGGTGAGCGACAACGGGCACACGGCTATCGATGGATAGACACCTATGGGAAATGGCAAACTAACATCTGCAGCCATATACACATCAGCATTCACGGGTCTGGGGCCTTGGCGGGTAGAGCATCTTGGCACCTAAGGGGGTGTGTATATGCCTTTGTGGATGCTGATCAGTGGTATCCTCATCATATTCCTGATCCAGTTTTATGTGACCAATCGCCTGAATCGCAATCATTGACAAGATGCTGTAATGTCATTATGGCTAAGGACGGCATGAGGACGTACGAAA
>PUOC01000150.1 GCA_003551965.1 Clostridiales bacterium
CCCTCAAGCCGCTGGCTACTAGGCATCGCGGGATGTGGCTCCATATTTCAGGGAATACAGCACACTTGCACGGGGATTGGGTCTGCTTGGCTGGATCTAACTTGGCGCCCCCGGGACATGCTTGCCGTGCCCAGCGGCGACGATCGGATCCTCTCTGGTGCAGGGCTGCATCAGTACTGGCTCTTCGGGTCGGTGAGATAGGCATGGTTGAGGATGTCTAAGGCTATCTCTTTGGCCGTGCTCTGGGGGATGCGCTCTTGCTGTTCCTGGTACGGAAGGTACATGGCCCACCAAGTGATTCCTTCAAGAATGTTGCGGATATGCAGCCGCGGATAGAGGATTTTCCGTACTTCACCGCGCTGCATTCCATCCTGGAGGTTGTCTTCGATTAACCCATAGAGATCATGGATGTACTGCTGGTATTGGCGGTTAAGGCGGGGAAGCGCGTCGGCATTGTCGTTGACAATATTGAGTGCCACATTGTAGTCGGCGGCGGTGTCAAACAGCACGGAGAGCATCTGTGTAAATGCCGGTTTCTCCTCCCCATCCGACGCTGCTATACCCTGGAGAAAACCGGTCATAACTGCGTCTAGACGCTCGCGCAGCCTCTGTTCCTTGGCCTCCCCCAAGGGCAATTCCACGTCGATGCTGCCTTTGTGCCCCTCTAAGGTAGACAAAAGAACGAAGTGCAAAACGGCGGGTTTGCTGGCAAACAGATTGTATATAGTGCCAGTTGCAATGCCCGCCTGTTTGGCGATCTGCGCCACCTGGGTGCGGGCATAGCCCTGTGTAACAAATAGATAGCTGGCTGCGTCATATACTGCTGTCAGTCTGGCGTCCGGCATAGACTTGACTCTCCTTCCGAAATGAATCATTGGTTCAAAGTGTATCCTTGGAACGGCGGCCTGTCAATAGCGGTTCGCTGTCTTCCACTCTGCGGATCTTCTTATGCGCATTGTTCCACGTCGCCGCCCTACAACGACCGAGAGGGCACACAGTTTACCAAGTCCACGCACTGTCAATACAGTTTCATAACTGTGTATGCCGCCATACCTGTATATCCGTGTGTATACCGGTATTTGCAGCCGTTTTCTATTCCAATCGCTGTTGTTTCGCCCTATAATAACGGCAATACAAGCGAGAGGGCGTGACAATGTGAGACAGTGGTTGTATCTGTTTGCCTGGCTGGGTTTGATGTGGGTTTGGCATGGGGGAAGTGCGGGGGCTGAGGAGTCTATCGCATCCCTATCGGTAGCGGTGAACACTGTTTGGGTGCTTTTGGCAGCGTTCTTAGTGTTCTTGATGCAGGCGGGCTTTGCCATGGTAGAAGCCGGGTTTACCCGGGCCAAGAATGCAGGCAACATTATCATGAAAAATGTCATGGACTTCTCGGCCGGAACCATCGTCTATTGGGTTGTGGGATTTGCATTTATGTTTGGGGCCGGGAACGGTCTGATAGGATTGGACGGATTTTTCGTCTCGGGAACCTTTGATCACCTTGGTCTAGACATTCCTGTGTATGCCTTCTGGATATTTCAGGCTGTCTTTGCGGCTACAGCCGCCACGATTGTATCCGGTGCCATGGCTGAGCGCACCAACTTCAGCGGTTATCTGCTCTACAGTATTGTCATCACCGGCTTCATCTATCCCGTGGTGGGTCATTGGACCTGGGGCGGTGGTTGGCTGGACCAGATGGGGTTTGTGGACTTTGCCGGTTCCACAGTCGTTCATTCCGTGGGCGGGTGGGCTGCTCTGGCGGGAGCGATTGTGCTCGGGCCGCGGATCGGAAAGTACAACGCCGACGGCTCTCCCAATGCCATCCCAGGGCACAACCTGCTCATGGCCTCACTGGGCGTGTTCATTCTCTGGTTTGGTTGGTTTGGGTTTAACCCCGGCAGTACCCTGGCTGCCACGGATCCCAGCATTGCATCGATTGCTGTCACCACCAATCTTTCGGCGGCGGCGGGAGCTGTGCTGACCATGGCCGTCAGCTGGGTCAAGTACGGAAAGCCGGATGTGACCATGACCTTAAACGGCGCCTTAGGCGGCTTGGTAGCCATAACAGCCGGTGCTGCAGACGTGAGTTTGGCCGGCGCGGCTGCCATGGGGGCCTTGGCGGGGATGCTTATCATCTTTTCCGTTGCGTTCATCGATCGCATCCATGTGGACGATCCCGTGGGAGCCGTTACAGTTCACGGCGTCTGCGGAGCTCTAGGCACACTGCTGGTGGGTGTGTTTGCTCTGGAGGGCGGCGTTCTCTATGGGGGTGGGCTCAGTCTCTTGGCTGTCCAGGCCGTCGGGGTTGTGAGTGTAGGAGCCTGGACATTTTCGCTGGCCTTTGTCCTTTTCCACGCCATTCAGCGCACGGTTGGCCTTCGGGTTACCGAGGAAGAAGAACTAGAAGGTCTGGACCTTACGGAGCATGGCTCGGTCTCTTATCCAGACTTTGTTCCGCTGTACGGCAAGAGCTTCAAAGTGCGGCGGAGCTGACTAGGAGCTGGCCCCGCCGTACCGCACTGTTTTGTGGGATGAATCGTCGTTTCTGTTCTTTTGGTGAGGAGGAAACTGCCGTGAAGAAGATCGAATGCATTGTACGGACGGTGTCGTTGGAACCTCTGATCGGAGCCTTGGAGCAGCTGGACATTGCAGGACTGAACATTACCCAAACTATGGGATACGGCCATCAAAAAGGTGCCAGTGAAGCCCATGTCTACCGAGGTGTTGAGTACACGGTGAAGCTGCGGGAGAAGTTCAAGGTTGAGCTGGTTGTCAATGATGAACAGGTCGAGGACGTGGTGAATACGATCGTGTCTGTGACTCGGACGAAACAGGTAGGTGACGGCAAGATTTTCATCTATCCCATCGAAGACGCAATTCGGATCCGCACCGGCGAAAAAGGGAATGCCGCCGTGTAAAGAGACGCCAACGGACGGTTCCTCGGGAAAACGGGCAGCGAAGAAGGGGCACGCGGCAATAAGCGTGCCCCTTCTTCGCTGCAGCACAGCATAGGCCATCCTACCAACGGACGCGCTTCTGCTGATTAATGATGACTAAGGTGGCATTCCCCGGGGCGAGAAAAGGCCGGCACAGGCCCCAGGACAGAAGCCGTCGAGTCAAAGGCCGGGCGCTTGTTCATGAACGGCAGAGACAGGATTTTTCCATTGCGGGCAGGATTTTTCGGTAGAAATCTGAACAATATAGGCAGAGGGAGGGTGAGACAGGTGCTGACCATCAAAGAAATCCTGCGTTCCGAGGTGCGCCCGGCTTTCGGTTGCACGGAACCGGCCGCCGTGGCCCTGGCGGCTGCGGAAGCGTGCCGGCTGCTGCCGGATCGTACGGAGTTGAAGTCCCTGCACATGACCTTGAGCACAAACGTTTATAAGAACGGCATGTTTGTGGGAGTTCCCAATAGCCAAGGACGGTGGGGAAATACGGTGGCAGCGGCGCTGGGAGCGGCCGGCGGCGATGCGGCGAAGGATTTGGAAGCACTGAAAGCATGCGGTACAGAAGACCTGCGCCGGGCCCAGCATTGGATGGATGAGGGGCGCATTACCGTGAGCTGCGACTTCGGACGCCGCGGCATCTATATCCGGGCCGAGGCCCATGGCGCTGAACATCACGGTCTTTGTGTGATTGAGGGCACGCACACACGGCGAGTCCTGCTGCAGCAGGATGATACCACTGTGCAGCAGCTTGATGCCAATGACAGCGGCGAGGAAGTGGGACAGACCCTGCGGAAGCAACCGTTCGAGTGGCTCTATGAGCTGGTAGAACACGCCGATGATGAAGATTTGCAGTATGTTCTCGACGGAGTGGAGATGAACTTGCTGGCGTCGTGGGCAGGGTTGGACTTGGATCCCACCGCGCAGCGATGGCTGAACCAGCTGGATGAGGGTGAGTCCTCTCTGGGACAGCGGCTGCGTATCCACTGCTGTGCCGCATCCGATGCCCGTATGGCGGGCCTGAATGTCCCTGTGATGAGCAGTTTCGGCAGCGGCAATCAGGGTATTGTAGCTACGCTGCCGTTTCACTTCGCCGCTCGCAGCTGGGGTATTGAGCACCAGGCAGAGGCAAAGGCCGTGGTGCTGAGCCACCTTGTCAGCGGATACCTGAAATCCCATTTAGGGAAATTATCTGCATTTTGTAACTGTACCATTGCCGCTGCTGCCGGCACGACGGCCGGCTTGGTCTATCTGATGGGCGGCAGCCGCGATCAGATCCAGCTGGGAATCCAGACCATGCTGTCCAATACTGCCGGGCTGATTTGTGATGGTGCCAAAAGCAACTGCTCCTTTAAGGTGGGCATCGGCGCCTACGAAGGATTCCTCACGGCCCAGCTGGCGGCGGCCGATCGCGGAGTGCGCCCGCCGGAAGGGATTGTCAGCCGCAAACTAGAACAAACCATTGCCCACCTAAAGGAATTGAACGTGCCCTGTACCGACCGCTTAATTATTGGATTGATGGAAGAAACGGCCGGCGGGTCTCCGTCGGAGGCAAAGCCGCGCTGTGCCGGCCTGCGAATCCACGAAGCTCCGCAGGCAGGGGGCAGGGAAGAAGGAACAGGTTCAGCACAACAGCCTTAACGAGCCATGGCGGGATGGGTGAGAGATACTTTCAGCTTCATAGGGAGGGAGCGGCGTGTTTAAACAGGACGGCAAGCGCTTGATCTATCGGTTTGACGACGAAACGGTATGGATTGAACCTTGGGGTGCCGATGCACTGCGGGTGCGTGCCACGCGATGCCCGGACATGCCGAGCAAGGACTGGGCCCTGCTTCCTCCCACAGGAGGGCGGGGTGAAGTAGAAGTATCCGACGACGGCGCCCGAATAAGCAATGGCCGGATAACGGCAGAACTGACCCCGTCAGGGATGGTGACCTTCAAAGACAGCCAGGGCAGGGTTCTGCTCCAGGAATATGTCCGCAGCCGCGAGCAGTACAACTTTGCCGCCGGCGAGCGCCCTAGCGGATTTGCTTCGGCCCTCAATATTGAGGCCCGGGAGTTCAAACCGATACTAGGCGCGGATTACCGCCTGACCATGCGTTTTGAATCGGATCCCAATGAACGCATCTATGGTATGGGTCAGTACCAACAGCCGTATTTGGACCTTAAGGGCTGTGAATTGGAGTTGGCGCAGCGCAACTCCCAGGCCAGCGTTCCCTTCATGGTATCCAACCTGGGCTACGGACTTTTGTGGAACAACCCGGCCGTGGGCCGCGTCTGCTTTGGCAAGAACATGACCATCTGGGAAGCGCAGTCTACCCAGATTTTGGATTACTGGATTACCGCTGGGGAAACGCCCCGGCAGATCCTCGAGCGCTATGGACAGGCTACAGGCACGGCGCCGCAGATGCCCGAGTACGGCCTTGGGTTCTGGCAGTGCAAGCTTCGCTATCAGACGCAGGAAGAGCTGCTGCAGGTGGCGCGCGAGTACAAGCGGCGTAATCTTCCCATTGATGTGATTGTGATCGATTTCTTTCACTGGCCCATGCAGGGGGAATGGAAGTTTGATCCCGAATACTGGCCGGATCCGGCGGCCATGGTCCAAGAACTGAAAGAGATGGGTATTGAGCTGATGGTGTCCATCTGGCCGACGGTGGATCATCGCAGTGAGAACTTTGAAGCCATGCGGGAGCAAGGGTATCTAGTCCGCACCGAACGCGGTCACCGTATTGCCATGGATTTCCACGGCAATACCATTCATCTTGATGTGACCAACCCCGATGCCCGCCGCTATCTATGGAGCAAAGTAAAGAACAACTACTACAAATACGGAATCAAGATGTATTGGCTTGATGTGGCCGAGCCGGAATACACCTATTACGACTTCGATCTTTACCGCTACCACTTAGGGCCCCACGTAAAGATCGGCAACGTGTTTCCGCTCAAGTATGCCCAGGCCTTCTATGAAGGCATGACTGCTGAATGCCAAAAGAATCCATTGAACTTGGTGCGCTGCGCATGGGCGGGCAGCCAGCGCTATGGTGCTCTGATCTGGTCCGGCGACATTCATTCTTCGTTCCGAAGTCTGCGCAATCAAGTGGCCGCGGGCTTAAATATGGGTATGGCGGGGATTCCTTGGTGGACGACAGACATCGGGGGATTCCACGGCGGCGATCCGGAGGACCCCGCTTTCCGAGAACTGTTCATCCGCTGGTTCCAGTACGGCACCTTCTGCCCGGTCATGCGGCTTCACGGTGATCGCGAGCCGCACGCAGAGCCCCTGGGAACCGAAGGGGGCGGTGTCTGCAGTTCCGGCGCAGACAACGAAGTGTGGAGCTATGGCGATCGGGCCTATGCCATATGCGTCCAGTACATGAATATGCGGGAACGGCTGCGGCCGTATCTGCGGCAGTTGATGACAGAAGCCCATGAGCGGGGTGTTCCCCCGATGCGCCCATTGTTCTTTGACTTTCCCCAAGACGATGCGGCCTGGGAGGCCGAAGACCAGTATATGTTCGGCCCCGATCTGGTGGTGGCCCCGATTCTGGAATCCGGTGCTGAAACCCGGCAGGTGTACCTCCCGTACCTGGCGGGTCAAGAAGAGGACGGGTCCTGCGGCTGGAAGGACATCTGGACCGGGGAGATGGTTTCCGGGGGCAAAACAGTTATGGCAAAGGCTCCCCTAGAGCAGATTCCGCTCTTTGCCCGGGCGGGCACTCCCGTGGAAAGCATGCTGATGAGCGGGCTGTAGTCCCATGGGTCTGCCCATGCGACACATCTTCCCAGGAAAGGCTTTCTCATGCTATGGACCCATTGGCAAAAAAAGACTGGCGCAGCGTGCACCGAGGTGTGCAGCTGCGCCAGTCTTTTTGTTCAGGTCTAGTGGGGATCAACCGTGAAACCCAGATCTTCGAGGCGGAAATCCAACTCCGCGTGTCGTTCCAGGCATTGGCGCAGATCCCACTGTGAAGCAAACAGGGCCACCGGCGTGCCGTCGTCGTCCTTGGCGTGCATGATGCGGTAGGGCCACTTGACTTGCCGGATGTCCTCGGCGCGGCCGAGGACGCGTTTGGCGGCCGTGAAGGACAAGAACTCCAACTCCACTTCCACATTGTATTCGGTGCGCAAACGCGCCTTTAGCACTTGGAACTGCAGTTCACCCACGGCGGCCAGCAGCGGCACGTTGGATTCGTCGGCAGGATAGAGCCGTTGGATGGCTCCCTCGCGTACCAGTTGTTCCAGGCCTTTGTGAAATTGTTTGTGTTTGCTGGTATCCTGATTGCGGACGGCTGCAAACAGTTCCGGCTGAAAGCGGGGCAGAGGCTGGAACTCTACCCTGTTCCCCGTGTAGATAGTGTCACCGATGGCAAACAGGCCCGGATTGGCCAGTGCTATCACATCGCCGGGATAGGCTTCTTCGAGGGAAACCCTTTCCTGGGCAAATACCTGGTACGGCCGGCTCAGGCGCAGGCCCTTCTTGTGCCGGGGATGTTTGACGAGCATATCCTTGGCAAAACGCCCCGAACAGATGCGGGCAAAGGCTACGCTGTCCCGGTGCTTGGGGTTCATGTTGGCTTGGATTTTGAACACGAAGGCTGAGAACTCTTCATTGGCCGGTATCACAGGGCTCCCGTCCTCTGCAGCCCGGGGCTGCGGAGGCGGTGCAAGACGAATCAGCTCTTGCAAAAAGGGCTCCACTCCGAAGTTGTTGAGGGCACTGCCGAAATATACCGGTGTTAGCTTTCCTGCCCCATAGAGTTCGGGGTCGAACGGCATCCCGGCACCCTGGAGGAGATCAATGTCTTCCACTAATTGCGCGTGTGCTGCATCCCCTAAAGCACTTAGCAATGCGGGGTCGCCGAGATCGCTGACGGTCAACGGGGCTTTGTGCTGGCTGTGCTCTGTACGGCTGAAACGAAGCACTTGGCCCGCCTGCAGATCATAGACCCCCTGAAAGGTGGGTCCGTCCCCGATAGGCCAGTTCATGGCTGCCGCAGGGATGCCCAGTACATTCTCGATTTCGTCCAGTAGCTCCAGCGGTTCCCGGGCCAGGTGATCCATCTTGTTGACAAACGTTAGAATCGGGATCCGGCGCATCCGGCAGACTTCAAACAGCTTACGGGTCTGCGGTTCGATCCCCTTGGCGGCATCAATGACCATGATGGCACTGTCGACGGCCATCAAGGTTCGGTAGGTGTCTTCACTGAAGTCTTCGTGTCCGGGGGTATCCAAAAGGTTGATGCAGCAGTCCTGGTATTCAAACTGCAGGACCGTAGATGTGATCGATATGCCCCGTTCTTGCTCCATGGCCATCCAATCGGATCGGGCATGGCGGTGGTTTTTGCGAGTCCGGACGGATCCCGCCATTTCCACGGCATTGCCATAGAGGAGAAGTTTTTCGGTTAAGGTGGTTTTGCCCGCGTCGGGGTGGGAGATAATGGCGAATGTGCGGCGCCGCTGAACTTCTTCCTGAAGCTGCGGGCGCCGGACAGCGGTTTCTGTTATGGTCATGGTGCTGCCTCCTGATCTGGTTCTGGACATTCCACTGCAGTATACCACAAACAGGCGCCGCTGTATGCCATCTATTTGCGCCGTATTTTCGCCAGTCGTCCCAAGCCGCTCTGCCTCCCGCATGGGACTGCGCAAACATCGCAGCAAATGTTGCCGCCTGGCCGGGGGTTAGAAGGCAAAGAAAACACACAAAAAGGGCAAGGAAATACAAGACGATAACCTTCTGGTCCGATACAATAAAAGAAAGTAAATTAGTTGGCAGTGTGCGGCGGTTGGGGAAGCGGAAACTGCTCTTAGGCTTCTTGCCAGTTCCGTTTCAGAGCCGCAGGGTTTTCCAATGGGGGGGAGTGATTTTTGCATGTCGGGTGTTTGGTATGATAGGACTGCATACAAGAATGCAGGGGAGTTGGTATTTGGTTCTGCCCTCCGTCCGCTGGAGTTTTCCAACGGCATGACCATCGGCGGCGGTCTGGTGCATCCTGAGATCAACTTCACGCTGCCGTCCATGTCCATTACTGCGGACACCATGGAAGAAGTGCGCCGGCAATACCGGGAAATGACAAACGATGTCTGCCAGCGGGCTGTGGATCTGATGCTGCCCGGCTTGGTGGTGGAAATCGAGCTGCTGCCGCCGCTGACCCTCGAACCCACTTGGGGTGAGGATGTGACCAAGGTCGTCAAGGAAGTATTGACCGATTTTGAAGGCAGACACCAACTGACAAGCCTGCTGCGGGTGACTCCAGTTGACATTCGGGAAGGCAATGTCGAGCACATGTGGCGCGGCCGCCAATGGGATACGCTGATGGACAGCTTTCAGCGTTGCGCCGCTGCGGGCGCGGACCTGCTGGCCATTGAATCGGTGGGCGGAAAACACCTCCATGATGATGCGGTCATGTATGGCGATCTGACGAAATCGCTGTTTGCCTTAAGTGCCGTAGGCTGCAGAGACATGGGCGTTCTCTGGAAAGAAATCTCAGCCGCGGCCCGGGACAATAACTGCATAGCATCGGGCGATACAGCCTGTGGATTTGCCAATACCGCCATGGTTTTGGCCGACCGCGGCTATGTCTCCAAAGCATTTGCCGCGGTAGTGCGGGTGATCAGTGCTGTCCGGAGTCTGGTTGCCTATGAACAGGGGGCGGTGGGTCCGCATAAGGACTGCGGTTATGAGGGCGTGTACATCAAGGCCATAACCGGTACTCCTATTTCCATGGAAGGCAGGAGCAGTGCCTGTGCCCATCTGAGCACCGTCGGCAATATTGCCGGGGCCGCCGCCGATTTATGGAGCAATGAGTCGGTGGAGAACGTCAAGCTCTTAAGTGCCATGGCTCCGGTGGTTTCCATGGAGCAGTTAGTTTATGACTGCCGTCTGTTCAATACAGCCACCAAGCGGGGAGAGCAGTTGCGGCTGCGGGAACTGCTTACAGAATCAGACAGCCACTTGGATCCCCAGGCTTATGTGCTGCGGCCCGATGTGGTCATTGAACTCAGTCAAGAAATCGTCAAGGGAGCCACCCACATTCAGCGGGCCAGGATAGCGGCCGAAAGAACCATCGCCGTCTTGCGCCGGGCTGTGAAGGATGGATCCCTGGTGATGAATGAACGGGAACAGAAGTATCTCGATCTGATGGAAGGGCAGCTGTCTGCCATGGAAGAGTCTGAAGAGGCATTCGTCCAACGGATGCTAGCCGAGAACACCACCGGCGATTTCGATCCGCAGAAATACGATCTGTAGGGGGAATTTAAAAAGCACAGCGGGACGGACACCGTCCCGCTGTGCTTTTTTCTTTGAAGACGGCATCTACTGCAGGAGATAATAAACAAGTCCCAGCAGCAGGACAACGAGGATGACGCCGATGAGCCTGCTGGCAAAACGTCCAAAACTACTCTTGAGGGCATCCCACATGGGCTGAAAGCCACCTTTCCCCGCTGGTTTTTTAATGCCGGCTGCCCGGTGTGCGGCCGAGTCGCTAGAGCTCCGTTCCACAGAGGAGGCAGGCCTTATGTTCAGTATACCATGACTGCACTGTGGCGGCGAACCGTGCCCTCTGCTGCTACACAGAATGGATCCAAACCTGCATTTCGCCCGGTTCTCTGTTGCCCCACATGAAGTAGGGAACAGCCCGCAGCACTTGGGCTTGGGCCGTCGGGCGGTCGGCGGAGTAGAGCAGCGATTGTTCCGGCAGGCGGAATCCCGGCACACAAAGAACGGGAACGGGCCCCGGTTCCAAAACCGGTTCTTGGTTTTCATCTACGGCTAGGGCACTGAGCATGGGGCCATTATCCACTTCTTCAAAGCAGTACACCAGGGGCCCGCGCATAAATGCCTGCTTGCCGGCGGTAGCGCGCACGGCCGGATGACTAAGCACTCGTTCGATCGGCATCGGGAGTTGCAAGCGGACCGTATCGCCGTTCTTCCATTCTCTATGCAGTTGGACATAGCCTTGGGCGGGACGGGTCTCGGCATCCACTTCCTGGCCATTGACGGACAGCCGCGCACCGCGGCACCATCCTGGAATGCGCAAGGATAGTGAAAACTGCTGTTTCTCTTCCATGGACAGCTCCATGTCTACAGTACCATCCCAGGGATAGTCGGTGGTTTGTGTCAATGACACCAACCCGGTGGCTAACGTAAACGTAGCACTGCTGGCTGCATAGAGGTGGACGTGAATACCCGTTTCGTTGTACCCGTAGACATACTGTCCTAAGGAAGCCAGGAAGCGGGCTGCGTTGGGCGGGCAGCATGCACATCCAAACCAACCTTGGCGCCTGGTTCTTACATGACGCTGATCATGGCGATGGCGCGCCGTGTCTGGATGTACTTCCAGGGGATTGACATAGAAGAACTGTTGGCCGTCTTCGCCCATTCCAGCCAAAATTGTGTTGAAGAAGGCTTTTTCCATGACGTCGCCGTAGCAGCCGCGGGTCTCGGCATGGAGCATCCGCCGGGCCCAAAAGGTTAAGACGATGGCGGCACATGTTTCGGAATACGCTGTGTCCGGGGGCAGATCGTAATCTGTGGTGAAGGCCTCGCCAAAGGCACTCGAACCGATGCCCCCCGTGATGTACATCCGTTTATTAACGGCACTGTCCCATAGTGTTCGGCAGGTACGAATAAGGTCGTCACGGCCTGTTTCCACCGCCAAATCTGCCATGGCGGCGTACAGGTAAGTTGCTCGGACAGCGTGGCCCACGGCCTCGGTTTGTTCCAGAACGGGAAGATGGCTTTGACTGTATGCATAGTCCAACAAGCCGCCGTGCAGAGGCGCATCGCCCCGCCGTTCGGCTTCCAGCTGGAAATAATGGGGTTGCCGGCCCCTTTCCAATACGAAGTACTCTGCCAAGTCGAGGTACTTCCGTGTGCCTGTGATCCGGTACATCTTGATTAGGGCCAGCTCAATTTCTTCATGTCCTGGATAGCCCCGCTGCTTGCCTTCTTCTGATCCGAACTGCTCTGCGATATGGACGGCCATCTTTTCCATGACGTCAAGAAGCTGGGTTTTGCCGGTGGCCTCATAGTATGCCACGGCCGCTTCCATCATGTGCCCCCCGCAGTAGAGTTCATGGTTGTCTCGAAGATTTGTCCAGCGCTTCCCCGGCTCTTTGACGGTGTAATAGGTATTGAGATAGCCGTCCTCATGCTGTGCCGCAGCGATAATACCGATGATCTCGTCAACCCGAGCTTCCAGCTTTGGGTCGCGCTCATCGGCCAAGGTATAGGCAGCCGCTTCCAGCCACTTGGCTAAGTCGCTGTCTTGAAAGACCATGCCTTGGTAGCGCCCTTCTGCCAGCCCCGCAGCAATGCGGAAGTTCTCAACCGCGCCCGAAGGTTCAGCGGACGGGAGTTCATCTTTGAGCATTTTTTCCTGATAGGGAATGACCGTATCCTTGACCAGCTGCACTTTCTCTTCACACAGACCGCCGGTGAAACGGACCTGCCCGACGGGGAGCGCCTTTTCTTGCATGGCAGAACCATCCTTTCTGCGAGGAATCCTACAGAGTCTTCCATGCCGGGCCCGGCGCCGGAGGCAGAGGGCCGGGAGCGGCGTATTCCTTGGTATTCGCAAGAGCATACCGCAATCCCTTCCGGGATGCGCCGCGGAAGTCTCTGCCTTGGAGGAGACTCTCGGGTGAGAAGCGAAGCCATGCGGAAGAAGATATCACTGACCCACGGAATGGGGGCCCCTGACTATCCGGGGGTGATTGGAATTTTTGGAGGGAAGCGCCAATGTACACGAAAAAGACGCCTGTTGCTGAAAATTACCACGGGAAGACGGTGATCGATGAGTACCGCTGGCTGGAAGATATCCATGATCAGGATTTGCAGCAGTGGATAGAGCAGCAAAATGAAAAGACGCGCCGATTCCTGGACACCTATCCCGACAAACTGCAGATCCGGAGGCGTTTGCACAGCTTAATGAACTATCCGAAAAAGGATCTGCCGCAGCGGGCCGCAGATTGGTATGTGTACCAATACAACGACGGCCTCCAAAACCAGCCTGTGATTGTCAGGCAGAAGGGCCTTGCAGGGGAGCCGGAAGAGGTCTTCGATCCAAATACAGCGGATGAAGCCGGAACCACGGCTGTGAGTCATTTTTCGCTGAGTGCAGACGGCCGCTATATGGCTTATAGCCTTTCGGCCGCCGGCAGCGACCAGCAGTCTGTCCGCATCCGCGATTTGGAAACAAAAACTGACTTTCCGGAAACACTGCAGTGGTGCAAATTCACCAACCTGGCTTGGCTCGGCAGTGAAGGGTTTTTCTACAGCCGTTTTCCGGAACCGGGGACGGTGCCGCCCGAAGATGAAAACAATTACCATAAAGTGTATTTTCACCGCCTCGGGGAAAACCAAGCCCGGGATGAGCTGATCTATGAACAGCCGCAGAAAAAGGAACTGCGCTACAGTCCTGAAGTCAGTGAAGATGAATCCTATGTTGTCCTCCATGCCATCCACGGCACAGGTTCCCGGACTGGCATCTATTACCGGGCCATCGGCAGCGGCCAGCCGTTTACCCACTTGTTGGACGTGGAGGAAGCCCGCTACGAGTTCATTGGCAGCCGCGAGGACCGGTTCTTCCTAAAGACCAACCACAAAGCGCCGAAAGGGCGTGTCATTGCCATAGATCTGCAAAACCCGCAGGAAGACTACTGGCAGGACATCATCCCCGAGCAGGAAGATGTCTTGCACACAGTAGTGCTGGCCGGCGGACGGCTGGCCGCTGTTCATATGCGCGACGCCCATCATGTGCTCAACATGTATGATCTCGACGGCAGTTGGGCCCGGGAAATTCCCCTTCCGGGGTTGGGTTCTGTGGCTGGCCTGTTCGGCCGTGATCGCCATCCGGAGCTGCTGTTGTCTTTTACCTCGTTTCTGATGCCGCCGGCCCAATACCGCTGGCAAGGTGACAGCGGCGATTTGGAAATGTTTGCCGAACCACCGGTTGTCGAGGATTTTAATCCGGAAGACTATGAAGTCAGTCAAGTATTCTATTCGTCCAAGGATGGTACGAAGATACCTATGTTTGTAATTCACAGACAGGGGTTAGCGCACGATGGCAGCCATCCCGCTCTTCTCTATGGCTATGGTGGCTTCAATATCAGTATTACACCATTCTTCGATCCCACGCGCATATTGTGGCTGGAACAGGG
>PUOC01000107.1 GCA_003551965.1 Clostridiales bacterium
CTCAGCCATGCTACTGCGCCAAATGCACTTTCAGTGTCTTCAATTCATAGGGCCGGACCGTCAGTCGACAGCGGTTGCCTTCCACAGCCACTGCCGTACCGTCGTCTTCCATGAGACTGCACTCCGCCGCGGAAGCCACCGGAACGCCAAACTGGAGTTCTGCTTCTGTGCGCCGGTTGTACGCTTCGTAAAGCCGGACAATGAAGGCATCGCTGTCTTCAGCCTTCTTAACCGTTTCCACAACGATGTTTTCCTGCGCCGATGCCACAAAAGAGAACTCCTGCGGCCATTCCCCCGCTTGAACGTCACTGATTCGGGCCCGCAGCGGTACATTGAGCTGGTAACCCATCTGCACCACGCCTCCCTCCCGCCAGTCGCCGCAGTGCGGGTACAACGCGTACGTAAACCGGTGCGTCTCGCGATCTGCCTTGGGGTAGGGCTGCATTCCGGATTTCAGCAGCGTCAGGCGCATCACATTGTCCCGCACATCGCAGCCGTATTTGCTGTCATTGAGGACGCTCACGCCGTAGCCCGATTCCGAAATATCCATCCACTTGTGCGCGCACACCTCAAAACGGGCCCAGTCCCAAGACGTGTTGCGGTGGCTCGGACGCTCCACATTGCCGAACTGAATGTCGAAGGCAGCTTTGTCCGAATGGACATCCACGGGAAACGCTGCCTTTAGAAGCACCTGATCTTCCTGCCAATCCACGGTAGTTTCCACATCGATCCTGTCCAGATGGCGATAGATGAAAATGCGCTGTTCAATGTAGGAGCGCGAGAACGGCCGCTTGATCAGCAGACAGGCGCGCTGGGGACCCGTTTCTTCCACGGTAATGGAGTCCGCCGCATCGATGGTCCACATCTTCTCATCGAAATAGATGTCGATATCCCAGTTGTCGTATTTCATGGGCTTATCCTCAAAGGCCTGCAATACGTTGCAGCGCTGCCCTGCAGGGATGACTTCTCGCTGCTGGCGCTTATCCCAGATCGATGTGAACGCGCCGCTGTCGTCTATGGTGATGCGGAAGAACTCATTTTCCAGCCGGTGTGTGGTAATCGTAAGTTCCCCAGGCTCCGGCTGATGGCATTCCACCAACTCGTACACCCGGTAGCCCTTAGCCGGTACACACTGCGCAAAGAAGAGCATTCTTTGCTGGCCGTCTACGCTGATCCGCTGTCCCAGGATGAGCGAACCGTCGATTCCCCGCAGACCCGGTTGGGTATAGCCATCGGGCCAGGGTATTTCAACATAATCGCTGCGTTGGAACGAAAGCGTATTCCATACGACCAAGGAAGGAGCATCTACAGCAATGTGCCCCATAAGGGCCGTCAGACCGCTTTCTAGCATCTGGCTGCCGGCATCGAGGACTGCTTTGTACTGTTGCGCCGACTGGCGGTATACCGGCTCAATGGATGTACCAGGAAGGATATCGTGGAACTGGTTGGTCAGAATGGTTTTCCAATGTCCATTCAGTTCTTCTTGCGGGTATTCGCAGCCCACCAGCATGGCTAAACTGCGCAGAAACTCCGTGTCCTGGTACAACAGTTCACTGCGGCGGTTATCCCGTTTGTTGCGGGCCATGGACGTATACGTTCCGCGATGGTACTCCAGATAAAGCTCACCGACCCACTTGGGAAGGCGCTTGTGGCCCCTCACTGTCTTTTCCAAACGCTCAAAATAATCTCGGACGGTTCCATACTGCACCTGCGGACAAGCGGGTACGCCGCGATGCATCCGGCGGCCCTCCTCGAGCATTTCCCTTGTCGTACCGCCGCCGCCGTCGCCATATCCATAGGCAATCAGTACATCCTTATTGAGCTCCTTCTGCTGGTAACGCTGCCAGGCACCCATGACCTGTACAGGCGTGAGGCGGCCGTTGTAGGTAGTAAAGTGCCCGGAAGGCTCCTTTTCGTAGTCCCTTGTGGTGATAAAATGGGTCAAGACCTCGGAGCCGTCAATGCCCTGCCAAGAAAACGTATCATAGGGTATTTTGTTGAACTGGTTCCAGGCGATCTTTGTTGTCATGAAATAGTCCACGCCGGACTTCTTCAGTATCTGCGGCATAGCTGCACTGTATCCGAATACGTCCGGAAGCCACAGCACACGGCTTTCTACGCCAAACTCTTCTCTGAAGAAGCGTTTGCCCAAGAGCAGCTGCCTGACCAAACTTTCTCCAGAGGTAACGTTGCAATCGGACTCTACCCACATACCGCCCTCGACTTCCCAGCGTCCTTCAGCTACCCGGTCTTTCACCTGCCCGTACAGTGCAGGGTAATCTTCACGCAAATAGGCATAGAGCTGGGCTTGACTGGACATAAAGAGGTATTCTGGATACTGCTCCATCAAACGCAAGACCGTACTGAAACTGCGGGCCGTCTTTTCCCTGGTCTGGGCTAAAGTCCACAGCCACGCTACGTCAATATGAGTATGGCCAACGCTGGTGGCCACGGCCGGACTCGATGCCCATGAAGCTCCGTACAGATGTTTTTCCAGCATGGCCCGGGCTTCCTTGACACTGGCGCCAAAGGCCTCGGCAGCATGGTCTCGAAGGTCCAGCACGTTGACCACATCATTTAACTGCTCCAAGACGTCAATCCGCAGTGAACTATCCTCGTCTAACCGTGCCACCGCCTGGAGAGGCACCGCCAAATCATAATACAATGCCTCCACCTCTCGGTCGATAGCCACCGTCTCAGCGAAAAAGGACGTACGGTTTCCAACCATGCCGCCATAGGCCTGCACATCAATTTGATACCGGTCCCCGGGTTCGGCCTGTTCGGCCAGGAGAACTTCGCGATGATTGACGTCAAGCCCCTGGTGCACCTGGCCGTTGACAAAGGCCAGTCCCTGGGGATTCACAGCATCCCAGCCCTCTTCACCGGTGGAAATGATGACGGCCCAAGGCCTGGCCCTTTTGTCCTCCCCTGCGGTCACAGTGAAACGAAACCAAGCGTGTTCATCCCGTCCGCCCCAAAGCTCTCCCGGCGTCCATTGTTCCCAGTCCGCAGCGGCGGCATCCGCTTCCTGCGGTGAGCCATAGCGCCCGGCTTTCCAGACAATGCCCTCCACCGGACGTCTGCCCACATAAACTGCATGTTTCAGTTCTTCACAGATCTTGTTGATCCGTTCCCAAAGGTAATGCATTA
>PUOC01000211.1 GCA_003551965.1 Clostridiales bacterium
GCATACGGTGTCGCAAGGCAGCGGCAGCCTTGGGGGACCGCCGTGCGCCCGCGGGGCCAAGCTCGCCTAGAGAGCGGCGCTGGCCATCGCAAGTCTGGAGTTCTGACGCAAATCCGGTGATGACAACCGGATACATGCCATGATGAAATCATATCTACAGAGGGGGGGTGCTTGTGCGGCGCTCGCCTTCTTCTTTTGTCATTCTTTGCTTGCGGGTGGATTGTTGGGCCCTTCTGACCGCAGGCATCAAAGGGCAGTCGCAGAGATCTTTGGTTCTTGGCGGTTTCCTGTGCCCTGCCCTGGTTTTGACAATTGCGATGCGTCGGGTTGGCGTAGCCCAACAGGTTTCTGCGGCTCCCATGGCGAAGATCTAACACAGAAGGGGTTGTACGGCAGCGATGAAGCAGAAGACAGGTGAGAGCATGGCGACGTACCGTATTTTGGCAATGACAGCAGCGGGACTAGAGTCCGTCGTGGGGCAGGAGGTGCGGGACCTAGGCTATGAAGCGGCAGTCGAGAACGGCAGAGTGGTGTTCGAAGGTGATCAAAGCGCCATTATCCGTGCCAATCTTTGGCTGCGGTCTGCCGATCGAATTCGAATTCAGATCGGCGAGTTCGACGCGGTTACATTTGATGAACTGTTTGAAGGTACGAAGGCGCTGCCATGGCCGCAGTGGCTGCCAGAGGATGCGGAGTTTCCCGTGGAAGGGAAATCAGTCAAATCGACCTTATTCAGCGTGTCCGATTGCCAGGCCATAGTGAAAAAGGCTGTGGCCGAGAGTCTCAAGTCCAAATACAAGTTGGATTGGTTTCCAGAGAATGGGCCTCGATTTCCTATCGAAGTGTCGCTTCTGAAGGATCGGGCGGTGCTGACGCTCGATGCAAGTGGTTCCGGTCTTCACCGGCGGGGCTACAAACACTTGGTCGGCGACGCTCCGCTGCGTGAGACCATGGCGGCCGGACTCGTGCTTCTATCCCGATGGAATGCAGACACGGTACTGTGGGATCCATTCTGCGGTTCTGGGACGATACCCATCGAAGCAGGACTCATCGGCCGCCAGATCGCTCCTGGTTATTTTCGGACGTTTTCTTGCGAACAGTGGCCGTGGATGGAGCGCCGAAGCCTCCAGCGGGCTCGCCAGGAAGTTCTCGAACTGGCCCAGTGGGATCGTCCTTTGGAGATCATTGGCACGGACACCGATACCCGTGTCATTAAGGCGGCACGCCGCAATGCTGCCAAGGCCCAGCTAGACGATGCTATCCACTTTCAAGTGCAGGACATGGAACAGCTGCAGAGCAGCCGCCGCTATGGGAAAATCATAACGAATCCCCCGTATGGAGAGCGCATCAGCGAATACAGGGAAGTAAGCCATCTGTATCGCCAAATGGGGATTGTCTTTGGCCAGCTAGACACATGGTCGTTCTACATTCTTGCTTCGCATCCGAAGTTTGAATCTTGGTTTGGGCGGCAAGCCACCAAGAAGCGCAAACTTTACAATGGCAGCCTGCGCGTAGATTATTATCAGTTTTTCGGCCCGAGACCGCCTCGAGGCGATCGCTGGTCTTGACGCCAGCAAGCCTGGGGCAGGAAATACATTACAGGAGGGAACATCCATGGCAGACATACGAGTCACGGTTTGGAACGAATTTCGGCACGAAAAGATTCATGAATCGGTATCGAAGGTCTACCCCGACGGCATCCATCAAGTGATCGCAGGCTTTTTGCAGGAAGAGGATGATCTGCAGGTGCGCACGGCCGTGCTGGACGATCCCGAACACGGCCTGAGCGACGAGGTGCTCGACAACACCGATGTGTTGGTCTGGTGGGGCCACATGGCCCACGGGGACGTGGACGATGCGGTGGTCGCTAAGGTGGTGAGGCGGGTTTGGAGCGGCATGGGCTTCATTGCCCTGCACTCATCACACTTTTCCAAGGTCTTCAAGAGTTTGATGGGAACCAGCTGTGACTTAAAATGGCGCGCCGAAAATGAAAAGGAACGCATTTGGGTTGTGGAGCCCAGCCACCCCATAGCTGCGGGTTTGGAGCAGGAATACTTCGAGGTTCCCGAAGAGGAGATGTACGGCGAACGCTTTGATATTCCGGCACCGGAAGAACTGGTATTCATAAGTTGGTTTGCCGGCGGGAATGTTGTCCGCAGCGGATGCTGTTATCGCAGAAACCAGGGCAAGGTCTTCTACTTCCGCCCGGGCCACGAGACATGTCCCACGTTCTTCCAGTCGGAGGTGCAGTTGGTGATTAAAAACGCGATTCGGTGGGCGGTACCAAACCGCGGTCCGAAGGTCACGTTTGGCCGGAGCCAACCGTTGGAACCTCTATCTTGAATGAAGGAATCACAAACCCCCAGGGCTGCGGTGCGCAGCCCTGGGGGTTCTCCCTGCCGTAGGGTTTGCCGAAATCACATGGCGAGGTGTGCCGATTCAGTCAGGAGCGGCTGCGCAATCTCAAAAACACCCTCAGCATGGCCAACCAGTTCTTGCGTCTGCCGTACATCGCCCGGCACAGGGCTAGAAAAGCGGAGTGCTTGCCTCTATAGGGGTACCAGGACACCTCACTCTTCCGCCGGCCCGGGTCGATCATAACCGCTTTTTCGTGGCAGAAGATGCGCAGACCGGATTCACCGTGATAGCGGCCGATGCCGCTGTGCTTTGCTCCGCCGAAGGGCAGGTGGGGATTGGCCACGGTTACGATAACGTCGTTGATGAGTACGCCCCCTACAGTAAGGCGCGATGCTGTTCGGCGAGCCTTTTCCAAATCCAGGCTCCACACACTGGCATTGAGTCCATACTCGGAAGCATTAGCCAGGTCTACGGCCTCCCGCTCGTGTTCAAAGGCCATAATAGGGATCACTGGCCCAAATGTTTCTTCGGTCATAACTTTCATGTCATGATTGACGTTTGTCAGGATCATAGGTTCAAGGAATAGGCCGTCTTCAAAGGTCCACTGGTCAGGCGGGCACCCCGCTTCTAACTGGGCACCTTTGGCCAAAGCGTCTTCGATGTGGCTGCGTACGATCTCGATCTGTTGTCGGCTGGTCATGGCTCCAACATCCGCGTTTTCGTCTGTGCCCTGGGACAGCGTTTGCACTTTTTCCACTAAGCGTTCCACAAAACGCTCAAACAGAC
>PUOC01000065.1 GCA_003551965.1 Clostridiales bacterium
GGAAATTGATAGTGACTTGTTCACCTTGCATGGTAACAACTAATGGTGTTGCCTCGAGTGCAGAAGCTCCCACCTCGTCATCTGCCGTAACCGTAATCTCCTGCAAGGCTTCAACGTGCGTCGTTTCTCCGCCGTCTGGACTGCCATCAGTTATCAGCCCAGTAGTAGCTAGATCAACTCTTCCGCCACCATCAAGGAGTCTTTGCGTGTTAAACTCGGTGGTGTTTCCAATCCGGTTAATCTCACTGGTCAACTGGTTGATTTCTTTCTGGATTTCTTCTCGGTCAACTTCGACATTGGTATCGTTGGCCGACTGTGTTGCCAGCTCCCGCATCCGCTGCAAAATCTCATGGGACTCGTTCAATGCGCCTTCAGCCGTCTGAATCAAGGAAATTCCGTCTTGAGCATTCCGGGAAGCCTGGTTCAAACCCCGGATCTGACCCCGCATCTTTTCGGAGATGGCCAAACCTGCTGCGTCATCACCGGCCCGGTTGATTCTCAGGCCCGATGACAATCTTTCCATCGACTTTGCGCCAGCTTGCTGGTTGGCACCCAACTGCCTATGGGCGTTCAATGCCATGATGTTGTTGTTAATACGCATTACATGACCTCCTTGTTTTTGTGAAGCTTGTTCTGCATGTTGTGTGAACATCCGTGTTCACAGTGCATGGAAGCTATCGAGGTGATCAAGCTCGATCGTTTCCAGACCGGACAGCCGACGTGCCCATCGAGAAATCCAGTCCATCCTATACAAATCTGCGGCCAACAGATTCATAGGTCTTAAGCCTTGACGGAACCGAATGGATTCGTGCCTCCGTGTTCCTCGAACACCTCACCCCGGACAATGCCTACATCCTTGGGAGCTGCAATGGCCAAGCGCAGGCCGCCCCTGTCAGAGCGGATCACCTTGACATAGATGTCGTCGCCAATGAACACATACTCCCCCGGCTTTCGTCCGATCACCAACACGGCCATACCTCCCCTGACGCCTGAACGTTTCTGCACTGGGGCGGTGGTTTCCCGTCCTATTATGGGTATCGACAACGATCACTGGAACTTTAACGTCGTTTCGAGACTTTTTCCAACCTCCTTTGGCGGCGCACCGTTATACGGGATGCCCGTCGTCAATGACATGGGCTGCCTAATCCCCGCTCCCGTTTAGCAGTCTGTTCAACGTTCTCTCTGCTCATGCAAAAAACCACCCCCAAAAGGATTTTGGAGGTGGTTCACACCTTGTCGCTATTTCCAATCAGCTCTTTTCCATCACTTCCTCATAGAGTTCCACATAGGACCTAGCCGAGGCCCGCCAGGAATAATCGGCGGTCATACAGCGGTGCATCATCGCTGACCATGCTTCATCATCACCATAGAGCCGCACGGCCCGTTCAATGGTGTAGAGCATATCATGGGCATTGTAGTTGGTAAAGCTAAAGCCATTGCCCTCGTGGGTGTACTCGTTATACGGCTGCACCGTATCCTTCAGTCCCCCGGTCTCCCGCACAATCGGGACAGAACCATAGCGCAAAGCAATGAGCTGGCCCAGGCCGCAGGGTTCGAACAACGACGGCATCAAAAAGAGGTCCGAGCCGGCATAAATGCGGTGTGCCACCGTATTGTCAAACTGGATCTGGGGCGAGAGCTTTTCCGGGAAGTGATAGCCGTAGTGTTTGAACATATCCTCAAACTGTTTCTCACCCGTCCCCAGAACCACAAACTGCAGATCCAGCTGCAGAATATCCGGAAGTACACGGGCAATCAAATCCAGCCCTTTTTGGCCCGCTAAGCGAGTCACCATGCCCATCACGGGAACATCTTCCTGGGGAAGGTTCAAATCTTCCTGCAGCTGCTCCTTATTAACCTTCTTGTTCGCCGGATCTTCCGCGCTGTACGGTGCATAGATCAGCGGATCCTTAGCCGGGTCCCAGACCGAGTAATCCAGACCATTTAAGATTCCCCGCAGATCATCGGATCGCTTGCGCAGAATGCCGTCTAAGTTCCAGCCAAAGAAGGGATCCTGGATCTCCTCCGCATAGGTGGGACTGACCGTAGTCAGCATATCGGCATAGTTGAGGGCACCTTTCATGAAATTGACCTGGTCGAAAAATTCCACGCCATCCACATGGAAGTGCTCCCAGCCCAGCCCCAGCAGTTCCCGCATAATCACCTTCGGGAAAACCCCCTGGTGCTGCATATTGTGAATGGTGAACACCGTCCGCATGTCTTCATAGAACTCATAGCGGCGATACTGGGTCAAAAACACCGGGATCATGCCCGCATGCCAATCATGGGCATGGATCACATCCGCCTGGAAATTGATCTTCGGCAGCGACTCCAGCACGGCCCGGCCGAAGAAACTGAAGCGCTCACCGTCGTCGCCGTGCCCATAGAGGCCGGGACGCCGGAAATAGAACTCATTGTCCAGGAAATAAAAAGTAATTCCTTCATACTCGAGCACTTCCACGCCGCAGTACTGGCTGCGCCAGCCCACCTGCACCGGGAAATCTTTCATGTACTCCATCTGTTCCGTAAATTCATCAGGTATTTCGCCATACTTCGGCATCATCACCCGTACATCCACGTCCTGCTCCTTCAGGGCCTGGGGCAGAGAGCCGATCACATCGGCCAGACCGCCCGTCTTAGCAAAGGGAACCCCTTCTGCAGCTGCCATCAATACTTTCATCGCGCCACCCCTATGACTTAGACTACTGCTTCCTTGTGAATCACCACAGGATAGGTGTCTTCACCGGAAATTGCCTTTCCTTCCGTGATCTCGGCGCCCTTATCCAGAATCGCATGGCTCAAATGCACGTTTTCCCCAATCAATGACTTCTGCATCACAATGCTGTTGCGGACCACCGCACCCCGCCGCACCCGCACCCCGCGGAAGAGAATGCTGTTCTCCACCGTGCCTTCGATAATGCAGGCATTGGCCACCAGCGAATTCTGCACATTGGCATTGTCCACATACTTGGCAGGCCCTTCATTCTTAATCTTAGTGTACACCACACCGTGGTTGTAGAAGAGCTCACCCCAGACATCGGGGCTGAGCAGTTCCATGCTGTGCTTATAATAGCTGCGTAAGGAATCGATCTTGGCCAAATAGCCGTCGAAGCGGTAGCCATAGATCCTTAGCCGCTCC
>PUOC01000043.1 GCA_003551965.1 Clostridiales bacterium
CAGACGCTCTATGATGGCCTGGAACAGCTCACGAACCATGATCAGACAAGCTTCTTCCAAGGTATTGATATCCTCTACGCGATCCAGTAAACTATGGGTGAGGGCGATGGGACTAGCATCGCTCTTCATTAGACCTCGCCTCCCTTTAGTGAGTGATTGCGCTTGGGTATTGGGTGCGCGAGGTCTTTTTTTGATCTTTCCACCCTAGATTCCTGCCAGCACCTACTAAAACTTTACACTAACTCGCTGCGGCTGCTGGCTGTTTTAGCACTCCTGCTGGGGTTCAGTGCCAGCACTGCGCTCGGGCGCAGTTATGAATTTGTCAATCTGGACATCTATGCTTGGGTGCAGGAGGATGGATCGCTCCGGGTCGAGGAGAACCGCTTCGTCCGCTTTTCGGGGCAGTTTACCGGTATGTATCAGTGGATAAATACCGGTCCAGGGGTTGAAATTACGGACATTGAAGTCCGGGAAGCCGCCAGGGTCTATGAGCAATTGGATCAGCTGCGTCCCGGACCGGCCGGTACGTTCTTCGTCAGGGAAGAGCCCGATCAGGTCTACATTGACTGGAGCTATGCAGCTGCTGACGAGTCCCGCCGGTTTACGTTGAGTTACACCATGACAGGTGCCGTCAAGGTCCATGATGATGTGGCTGAGCTGTACATTCAGTACGTTGGCGATGAATGGGATCAACAAACGCGGCACGTCTTGGTGCGGCAGCATTTGCCGTCTGGAGCCTCTGCTGACGACATTCGCGCTTGGGGCCATGGGCCGCTGCACGGCGAAGTCCGCATTGTTGACGGCGAGACGATTGAGTTTGAAACGCGGCCTCTGCCGGCCAATACCATGCTTGAGGGCCGAATTACGTTTCCTCCCGAATTGGTACCAGCCGCCCCCGACAATATTCGTACAGGCCGCGCTGGCCTTCCGGGCATCCTAGAAGAAGAAGAAGCTTTGGCTAGGGCAGCCAACCGGCGCCGCAACCTGGTCCGCCTTGGGGTGTTTGCGTCCGGGCTGCTGCCTGTTATCGCGTTGTTTTTGGCAATCATGGCCTGGTTCAAGTGGGGACGCGACTTTAAGCCCCAGTTTGATGGCGAATACTTCCGGGAGCTTCCTGGACAGTACTCGCCGGCAGAGATGAGTGTTCTCTATTCGGGGCGCACCGTATCGGCGGAAGATCTGACGGCGACCATTCTTGACCTAGCCAGACGGGGCTTCCTGACCATCGAAGAAATCGAGCGGGAGACAAAACGCCTCCTACGGACGAGAACCACTACTGACTATGTGATCAGACGAACTGAGAAGCCCCTTGATGGACTGACGGCGCATGAGCGTGAGCTCGTTGATTTCCTGTTCCAACGAGTGGATAGAGAACAGGGCGAAGTCGGGTTTTCCGACCTGGAACGCTTCGCCAAGACCAACAAACGCACATTTGCAGAGTTCTGGAAGACATGGCAGGAGAAAGCAAAACAGGAGGCGGAGAAGCACGACTTTTTCGACCACTCCGTGGGACCGATGAAGACACGGTATGTCATTGGAGGCATGCTGTTATTTGCACTGGGTATCGGTGGGGTTTTCCTGGAGTGGATCATCATTGGAGTAGCGCTGATAGCCACCGGTGTGCTGCTCTTCATTGGATCCCTCTCCATTGGAAGGCGAAGCCATCAAGGATCGGAAGACATGGCTCGTTGGAGAGCGTTCCGGCGATTTTTGCTGCATTTTTCCAACATGGACAAGAACGAAATTCCGTCGCTCATCCTTTGGGAACACTATTTGGTCTATGCGGTCTCCCTGGGCATTGCCAAGGAAGTTATCAAACAGCTGCAGATCGTGTTCCCGAACCTAGAGCAGGATGGTTACCGTCTGGGACGCGGTTGGTATTATGGAGCGGCACTCAGCACGCGCAGTTTGGATCAGAGCATCTCCAACCTGACTTCCAGCATGAGCGACACAGTTTCCCAGTCCATTCGGACGGCAACGAGCCAATCTTCGTCGGGAAGCGGCGGGGGCGGAGGCTTCTCCGGTGGCGGCGGCGGGGGCTCCGGAGGCGGAGGAGGAGGAGTCCGCTAGCCAAGGGGTGACCGCGAGCATGGCCCAGGCCTGGAATCACAACCTGGGCCGTGCTTTTGTGTATACAAGAAAAACTAACCTTAGAGGCCGGGCCAAGGGGGCGATCTGCTGCAGCCCCAATCATGCCCATCCCGTATTCGGTGCCGCGTAAGCACTACTCGCCGTGATGTGCCGGCAAGGTCGCCCGAGCTGGGTATTGGCAGCACACGAAACCGAGCCGCCGAGGCCGGACTTGCAGTTTCTGCAGTAAGAGGTCATGCCCGCCCCGCGTACTTGCCGCAGCATTTCTCTATAGTGCAAGCCACCACCATGCGGACAAATCCATGCCCTGTCGGAAGGTGTCAGCTCTTGGCAGCAGACGTGGTCTCAGACAGGGCAGGTCTTGCTTGCCCGATAGGACCTCGGTATTTCGGCCACAGGGGAACCCGTTTTCGGGCATTGCTTTTTGAGGCTCCGAAAACGCAATGATGGCGCAAATCGCTTACCTTTTGACCCCATGTTCCGGGTATAACCTTGGCATTCCAGTCTAATATAGAGCTCACTGCATATTCACCAACCAACCAGGCTGCACGCCGGCTTGCCATCGAAATCCGTTATCAAACCAAATGCCTGCCAGTCCGCTGGTTGGCGCCGGGGCTAGTTGTGGCTTTCGCAGCACCGGGCCGTGATGACGTTTGCCACTGCAGCGGGTGGCACCAGCCCAAACCTGCTCTTCTGGAAGCACAAGGCAGGCCTTCTTCGGCTGTGTGCGGACTGCGACGGCATCAGCGAACTCGATGGAGGCTCTCCTATGTTTTGGCGGTTTTTTTGTACGACTTGGGAAGCTGAAAGTGCTGAAGGAGAAACATAACTTGTTTTGGCAACAGAACCAGAAAAATGTGCCAATATTTGGCTCTTTGGGAGGAAATGATCACTCGAAAGAGGAAATGTTAAGCGATCACTTCCTATGGGTGGTGAGATGATTTTCCTTAGGAAGGGGTTTCTGCGGCGAGTTAGGAGGTGGTGGGGAGGGAATCGAGGCGCCTGTCGCGGCTTAATGGAGGAACACAAAAAACTACGTGACTGAAAGGATGGTTTATCTTGAGCACCAGACTCGTTGTAGCGGTTCTGACTCTTATGTTGATCGGTTCTGGAGCAGTGGGGGCTGTTGAGCCATGGAATACTGCAGACACTACAGCCGAATCGCTAGAGGACATCATTGTTCGTATGGAATCCGATATCCAAAGGGCTATAGAAGGAGCGTCAGCTCATCCGGCTTTCTTAACTGCACTAGAGGGTTATGTCGCCGAACTCTATGGTCTGCTTTCTGGGATGCGTTCTGGGGCGTCTGAATCTGAATGGGGCCAATGGGAACCGGACGCTAGCGGGACACCTGCAGTCGGGTCACAGGTAACCTATGGCGCTGGGGATGTACTATTTAGCATGCGTCTGGCGCCCGCTGCAACGTTTCCCGTCGGTCTCGATGACAGCGCAGTAGCTGTGGTTCACACACCGTTTTGGATCGCCGAGACACAGGTGACCTATGAACTGTGGCATGCCGTCCGCCAGTGGGCATTGGGTAACGGTTATACCTTTGCCAATCCCGGCCGGGAAGGAAGCCATGGAAAAACCGGAGAAGCACCTACATCGAAGCGGAATCAGCCAGTGACGATGGCGAGTTGGAACGATACCATCGTATGGGCAAATGCGCTGTCGGAGATGTTGGGATATGAGCCTGTGTATACGTATCAAAACCATGTGATCAGGGATTCGACCAACGCCACAGCGTGCGAACACGCAGTGCAAGAGAACACCAATGGCTTCCGGTTGCCAACCAGTGATGAATGGGAGTTAGCGGCCCGATACAAAGGAACTGACAGTTCCCATGGAGCCATTGCCGAAGGAGGTTTGTATTGGACACCGGGCAATTTTGCCAGTGGAGCCACGGCGGATTACAACGATGCCGCAGCGACAAAGGAAGTAGCGTGGTATTCGGCCAACAACAGCGGAAGTACCCAGGATGTGGGACTGAAACGGGCAAACAGTCTTGGGCTCTATGACATGGCCGGCAATGTGTGGGAATGGTGTTTCACGCCCAGCAATTCCAGCCGTGTAGTGCGCGGCGGCAGTTACAACTATCGAGCCCATAGTCAGGCTGTCGGCAACGTCAGCCGCGGCATCCCCGGGGGCGTCGACAGCATTTATGGGCGCCGCCTCGTCAGGACCGAATTCTAGGTTATCCGTTTCTACTTTGTGAAGCGGGGTGCCCTGGTTTGGCCGCTGGGAGGACGGTCATCCTACGTTGCCGCTGCAGTCTGCATAAAGGGACTGCCGCTGCGCATCGTATCGTGAATACTACATAGGCGCTGCCGGCCATGCGTAGGATCTCGATGGGGCGAAGACGGGAAGATCGAGGCGAAGCCTCGGTCTTCCTCTTCGTGAAAGGGTTTCTTGGCCTTGGCGGATCCGATCGGAAGCAGCCGTGTCTTGCCATGGCTGCGTAGATCAGTCTGCATGGGGAGGGTGTACCACCTGGGCCGAGACCCGAGGTGTCAAAATGGGGAGAAAGGATCGTGAGGGAATGACTATGCAGCAGAGAAAGACGATGCTATACAATGTGTCGCTGGTGGCTCTTGTCCTAGCGGCGTTTGCATCAGCGGCGGGCCTGTTCTGGTCCGGATTGTATCGCGATAACCAATGGGTGACCACACAATTTCAGGGAGCCGACGCTGTCCGGCTGCTCTTTTTCGTACCGCTGTTCTTGGCCGCGGCCGTGTACGGAAAAAGAGGATCGCTGCGGGCTGAGCTCCTCTGGATAGGCCTTCTGTGGACGCTGCTCTATGACTACGCGTTTTATCTGTTCGCCGCTGCGTTTAACGGACTCTTTCTTGTTTACGTCGTCCTCTTCGCACTGCCGATCTTCTTGCTTGTGCTGGCGATTCCGGCAGTGGATGTGCAGCGCGTGCAGGACGCATGCAGCAAAAGGGCGCCCCTGAAGCCCATCGCCATCTACCTCGCCATGGTGGCGTTTGTCCTAGGGGCCATGTGGCTCGCCCAGACGATTGGATTTCTCATCACCGGCGAGGTACCCCCTTCGGTCACAGACTCCGGACACCCTACGGCCGTCGTCTTTGCTCTGGATTTGAGTCTGCTCGTCCCGGGTCTTGTCTGGGCCGCGATGGCACTGTGGAAGAGGCACCCATGGGGTTATGTCCTTGGCAGCATGATGCTGGTAAAGGGCGCGATCTATCCTGTGGCTCTGCTGGGAATGACACTATTCGCCAGTCGTGCGGGCGTACCAGGCGTCCTGGACTTGCTGGGCTTTTGGCTGGTGTTCTCCATTGGCGGCCTCACGGCGGCCCTGGTCTTCTTCGGACACCTGAGAACAACCGCCTCCGGGAAACGCAGCCCATGAGAGGCTGCAGCGAGCGGCCCATGAAGGCTGGTCTTAACGGCCAGCAAACGGTCTCCGTAGAGCCTGGGGATCCTTCCGAACGCGAGATGTCGGTCCAGACCTTCGGTGCAGGAAACCTGTTTTGGTTTCACGACGCTGTGGGTATGTGTTTGTTCGATCCCGGCGTTCAAGGAACGGTGAGTTTATCGGTAGGCTGTCAGCTTGTGCGTAAGCCAGGGGCATGCGGAGGATTTCCTTATTGCCGGCACCTGGCACTATGCCCTGCAACTGTGGCAAGATCATGATGTAAGGATTGCGCGATTGTCGAATTTCGATTTCATCCAGCTCGCGTCGCCTATTCAGCCCACGGCCTCTTGGGTCTCCCTGTGATCGCTCCTGCAGTTCTTCTGTCGCGGCCAAAGCACCCCAGCGTCTTCCAGAGACCTCCTGCTGTGAACACTCCAAATTGGTTCTGAGGGGCCAGGAGAACAGCTGTTTCACTTGGTATTGCAATCTGGTGTGCCGAATCACGCGAGGAGGAGAAAACGCAGGCATTATTGATCAATGGGCCAGGGAAATACTCAATCCTTTGTTTATCGTTTATTTTTAGGCGTTCCGTTCGGAAAAATATGGAGCTGGGAGCGGCGATCGTAGCGGCTCGCCGCGGGGATGTTGGGCAGGGAATGCCCGTTAGAGGTTGCGGAAGGGGCAGTCAGTCTCCCCGATCTCCTGTCTCGTGTTGAAGCTGCAGGATTGACCGAAACCGCGCATTCGATGGATATACTGACCCGATGCAATGTACGGTTTCAGGCTCATCAGGCCCCGTCGGGATATGGGCCATTGCCAATACATCGGGGAGTGCGACCTAGACGGGGCACAGCGATGGCTTGCATCCATTTTGTGGTTGCCTTGCCCAATCGGCGCCCATCGGATCCTGTCTGGTTCCCCGTGTTAACGCCTTTTTGCAGATGGCAGCCAATGGATATGGGACCAGCGTTCGTGGCTATACGCCTAACGATGCCAGAGTGGGTTAAAGAACAGTGCCGACCATGGGCGCATCAGGCAGGAAATACGGTCTTTCCGATGACATTAGCCGCACACTAAGGCCTCATATGGCATCCAGACATCGCATCTAGAACCGGGCATTGTCTGAAGTGCGGCGGCGGGCAAGATAACCAGAGACGTTGATGCCACTGCAGACCGCAAAGGCTGTGGTAGCAACGCAAGGGTTCATTTCTGTTGGAAGGGTCCAGGCCTGGCTCAATGGGCTAAGGCCAACGCGGGCCGCTGACCTTCGCGTCGCCTGTGGACTCGGATGGGCTCCTGGAGCAGAGGAGTCACTAGAAGCGCGCACGGAACCCCATCCAAAAACGGCCGCCGGCGTCGTCGTCAAAGCTGTTGCTGTAGGATACCGTGGCTTCTACGCTTTCTAGGACTTCAGCACCCAATCCCAGCGCATAGCGGGTTCCTTGGCCTTGCTGGTAGATTTTGGCACGCAGTGACAAACGCTTTCCCTGCCAGCGGGATGAAGCCCACCAATAGGGGCCCTGCAGCGTGCCGCTGCCAAAACTGTAAACCAATGGATAGACTCCGGCCGCCACCGTAAAGCCGCCCTCTAAGTGAAGATGGTCTTCGATGCCGGCTGCCGCCGCTATACCGTCGTCGGCGTCGTGGTATACGCGTCCGCTGAACCGGGTATCCTGCTGAGGGAGACGGCCCGCTGCTCCAACCCAATGACGGCCGTCCGTACCGACATAGGCCTCGCCGTCAAGGCGGACGCGGTCGGTCAACCAAGCCCCGGCCCGTAATCGTCCCTGCCACGGGTCTCCAGGTGATACCCCGCCTTCGACATAGTTGTCTTCTAAGAGCGGTTCCCCTCGGCCTTCCGGCCACAATAGTTCTTCCAGGCTTGCTGCCGCGGCTGTTGGTACCAGCGGTTGTTGGGCGGGAGCCGCTCCCATGGGTTTAGCTGTAGCATACACCGCCAAGTAGCGCTCCTTCTGCGCCGAGCTTTGGAAAAGCGCCTGCGAAGTGTGCTCGCGGGATTGCTGTTCGATGACGGCCAGCAGTTTTGGTTCGTCGGGCTTCAGTGTCACCTCCGTGTCCAGCTGGGTTTTACTGGGTGACGACATCTGGATTTCTGAATGCACAGCGCCGCCGTCCCCGTCATCGATCCGAAGGGGCGTGAAAACGACTTCCAGTCCCCGGTCATCGTCGATGACCCACCCGTCTTCATGCTCGCGGATCCTGTCGTGAGCGGCCCGCAGGGTTGCGGGACGGCCGACGGCGGTAACAATCTCGGGAGTGGCAGCACGGCCCCGGAGTTCATCGTCATGGGAGGCCTCCACCTGCAGTGAAGACAGGGCGGCGTCGGCCAACAGCGATAGAACACTCTGATCCGACAGGATGCTCAGCATAGTCTCCTCGGGGGTGGGCAGCTCCAGGGCTGCCTCTCGCAGTCCGAGGGTTTCAGCCTTTTCCTGGGTTATCTCGACAACTTCCAGCGAAAGAGCGGCCTGCTGGGCGCTGTCGGCTGCGTCCAGCGTCGCTATTTGCTCGGCGACTGCTTTTAAGACCAGCGGCACGGCATGAACGGTGATGATCCCATGATCATCATCATAGGTGAACGCAGCCGGAAAGGAATCCAGTTTGGACACTAGGTGGCTGGGTTGGGCGTACTGCAGGGAGAATACCTGTGTTTCCTCCTGCGGACCGACCAGAGAGCTGCCTTCGGGCGCCACCAAATAGTGGCCTTCCAGCTCAACCCACTGATAATCCGTTCCAGCCAGCACCGCTTCCAGTACGGTTTCGAAATCTTCCCTTTCCACATGAAGATCCACGGTTCCGCCTATTTCTTCTGCAATGATTATCGGGACATCCGCCTTGCTGCCCAGTTCTTCGAGGGCATGGCTGCGTTCTGCGGCTTGAAAGGAAACGTCTACCGGCGCCGCCCGCACCAGTGTTGTCGGGGCAGCCGCCGCAAGGATTAGGGGAAGGAGGACGTATACAAGCAGCCTCTTCATCATCAACGGCCCTTTTCCATGATTTCAGCAGAGATGAAGACAAGCAGTTCCCGTTCCCGGACCCGCTCGGTGGTTTCCCGGAAAAAGAGCCGCAGCAGCGGGATATCTCCAAGAATCGGAACCTTGCTTTCCTGCTCGAGGATGTCTTCCACTGTCATACCGGCCAATACAGCAGTCTGTCCGTCCTCCACGAAGATGGTCGTAGCAATTTCACTGCGCCGCACTACCAGGTCCTGGTCCCGTTCGTCGGTAACATGGCTGACCTCGGGCTCTACCTCTAATTGTACCCGATCGTTATCGAGTACTCGCGGCGTGACTTGGAGGGCAATCCCCACATCCACTGTTTCCAAACGGGACGTGCCCTCCTCGGGAGTCAGTGTAATATGGCGGGTGTCGCCCACAAACAGATCGGCGGTATTCCGATCCGCCGTTCGTATCTTGGGGTTGGCGTGGATTTCAGCCATACCGTCTTCTTCCAAGGCCCGGAGCTCAGCTTCCAAATTGCCGAACAAAGTTGTTTCCAGAGCCACTGTATCCGAGGATGGCGAGGCGATGGAGAAGAAACCATCGGAATCCCAGTCGGGCATTCCATCGGTGGACCACTCCAGAAAGCCGCCGCCGAGACTGTCTAAGGCTTCGGTACTGACTTCGGTAATGACGGCCTGCACAACGACTTCCTGCTGGGTTGTATCAATGGCTTCTAGGTCCGCTTTGAACCGTTCGATGATCTCGGGTGGCGCCGTGATCGTGAGCGCATGGCCCTCACTGGGAATTTGGATAAAGTCGCTGTAGAAATTAGGCAGCAGTTCCGCGGCGTCGGCCGCGGTGACGTAATTCAATTCGACCGTCTCGGTAACCGCCATTTCCTGGAAAACGCTGCTCCTTGGGTCGGGCAGTCCCACCAAGTAGTAGTCGTCCACTTTGCGGTAGCTAAATCCCCCGCCCATGAGGATCATCTCCAGGGCCTGTTCGAAGGGCACATCATCTAGATCCAGGGTCACTGTCCCGGTCACTGTATCGTCATAGATAATGTTGATGCCCGTCTGCATAATCAGTTCGCTCAAAGCTTCCCGGATGTCCGTTTCATGAAACAGCGTTGATACGCGCACGTCTTCCTCCGCCGATACGGGGTAAGGCGCTCCAACGGCGAAAATGATCAGCAGCAACGCTGTGATGCTTAGCAGTGTAAGATGTCTGATCGCGGTAGCCTCCTTTCCGGTGTCTGTGTTGGGCGCAGGCTCTTCAGTCTTCCAATTCTAAGGGTTCCTCGATCCGATCCAGTTCTTGGTCTTCGGCCTCGAGGACCACTTCCGCTTCGTAGACCTTGTGCTCTATCTCTGTCTCCGGTGTTACGAGCAGGTCTCCTTGTTTGGGAAGGATTGTTTCCGTTCCTTCCTGCAGCTCTAAGGGCAGGGAGTGGGCGATGCTTCCTTCGTCATCCCGCAGATACAGGGTGCCTTCGGGCGCCATATGCACGGTGCCGGTGTTACCCACGGAAACAGAGAACATGGTTCCGTCTGGCCCTTCGGTATAATCAATGCTTTCAATGTTTCCTTTTTCCTGCAGGTCGTCTCCGACAATGACGGCAAGGGGAATGGTTTCGGTATCGAGAATGCCGTCCGCATCGGTTCCCGACTCCACATCCAGATAACCGTAATAGCCGCCTTCCTCTATATCGCGATCACTGCGTACCATCAGCACATTGCGTCCGCTGCTGCGCCCGTCAAGGACGAACTCCGAGTCACCCCGCAGTTCCACATCCATCAGTTCCAGGACGGAATGGGCGTATTCCGGTTCTACGTCACGCAGGGAAAGGCGGACTCGCTTGGCATCCGGCGTTTGGTTCTCGATTTCTATCACTTCACTGGCCGACGCACCGGCTTGGATGTGTGAGGTGATACTCTCAGGATCCATGGCCAGCAGCGCTTCTGCGGCGTAATCGCCGAACTGGCCCTCCGAGACCGTAAGGGTTTTGTTTTCTATCGATTGGCGGCCATCGGCATACCGCAGGAACAGTCTTGCCTCGTAATCTCCCGGATACAGCGGTGTGTCCATGAGGCCAAAGAACTCCACCTCTGCGTGGGGATAGAGGGTGCTGTTCTCTTGCTGGGCATCCCAGGCTGCCTGCGGCCGCAGACTGACCCGTTCAATTAACTGCCGAGATTCGTCGCGGACGGTAACCTCGGCGGAAACAGGATAGCGCAGCGCCGATGTGTTTTCCACCAATGCCTGGAAGCGGGGTGCCTCTGTGTCTTCATCTGGCTCTAGACTGAACTCCCCGATGTCTAGGGCCGGACGCATGCCGGGGCGATCGATGTCGATGTTGATGCGGACAGCATAGCGCACTTCAAATGCGATCTGGCCGTCATCCTGCGCCTGTTCGGGTTCAACCATAACTACTACAGTGTGCGATCCCTCGGCGTCGAAGGGTACATCGACGCTTCCGGTGACAACCACATTTTCCTCTGGCGGAACGGTATAGGTATCATCGTCTAATTCTACCCAAGAGGCCGCATCGAAATCTGCCCCATCGGCTTCTTGGTAAGCCAAGCTGCCCGTCAGAAGTTGCTCTGGTTTGAACAGACTCAGATGAACGGTCTCCTCGCTTTCCCCGGGGTTCAACAGCAGTTCGAACTCTTGCGAGTCTCCGGGGCTCATGTCCAAATCGACCACCAGAGGCTGTACCCCTACTGCTTGGGCTGCGCCAGGCACGGCCAGCAGTAAAAGGGCAGCCAAGACGAGCCTGAGCTTCTTGTGTGTAAACAATTTCATCACCTTCCCTTAAGCGGCAATCTGCCCCATCGAACCGCCATGGGGCAGCTGCCGTCTGTTGATCATCTGTCGGTACTGCTGAGCGTGAACTGGATTGTGCCCTCATATTCGCCGCGGGGATACAGCCAGTCGATCACAAGCCGGAAGTCGAGGGCGGTTTCTCGGCGTTCCATGGCTGCCCCCGAAACGAGGGTCTTCTCTTCTGTGTCCAGGGACTTCCACTCCCCATTGTCATCGGAGGCGCTTTGCGCCGGGTGGTTGTAACGCCATGCCAGGTGTTTGACGGGGATGGATTCACCAGTATCGGCCGCAACGAAGTTTTCGGTTTTGGCGCCTATGGTAAGTTCATAGGCCACATTGCCGGCGGTTAGGACCGTCAAAGCGGGCTCGGCATCACCACCCTTGTGGATTGTCAGCGTTCCGCTTTCGCTGTCCAGTTCTCCCGCCAAGATCTCTTCCTGGGAAAACGCCAACCCACGGGGCTCCACTTCCAGCGCAAGCATCTGGGGGATGCGGACGAAGACGGGAAACTCGACGGAGTCCACCGCCTCGGCGGCGGCACCTGTGCCCGGCAGCAATGCGACAGCCAAGACAAAAATGAAATATGCGATTTTCACCACGGCATTCCTCCTCAAGGACGGTATGCAGGTCTGAAATGCCGACAGGCGGCGGCCAGACCATAGGCGGAAGGGAAGTTCCCCTTTTGGAGAACTTCCCTTGTCAGCTCCGTGCAGGGAGCCCTATGCTGTCACGGGCAGGTTTCGGACCATGGTCTTTAGCGGAGTTCGCCGCCTTCAACGCCGTCGGCTGCCGCCACAGTTACCCGCAGAGTGGTATCGTAGTCACCGGATTCCACGGAGTCGGACTTGGGTATCAGCAGCGCACTGTTGATGTGGAACAACACCGGACCACCGGATTGTTCGAACGCAACATGGATGCTGCTTTCAGCGTTGGCGACATTGTCGTTGTGGGCTTGATGCAGGTCTTCGTATTCGCCTCCCACATCCAGGGTGTTGGCTACAACGGCTAAGTCATCGCCCCAGTCGCCGCGGCCCCGGCCCCGGCGGTCGGACTCATCCATCAATCCGTCGGTGCCCATGTCGGTGGACGAGGATATCCGGAAAATTGTGGGCAAATTCGGCCATCCATCTTGATCGGTCCATTCCAAAGTGGCAAGAACATGAGTGTTGGCCTGAATCTTGAACTTCTCTACCGTACCTTCGTACTCAGGGTTAGTGCGATCCCATTCGCCCATATACTGGTAATCCCAGTCGAAATCGTCATTCCAGGCACTGATGTTCTGTGCATAGTTCAGCGTGGCACTGCCATCGCTCACATAGATGCCCGGTTCACCGGAGAGTTCGTCACCGCCGCCAAACAGGCCCGTGATATAGGGGACATCGTCTGTGATGTTTTCCACGGCGACATAATCCGCAACGCTGAGCGTCACATCGAATTCGGCATAGTCATCTTGGTGTGAAGCAGCCATGGCGGCATTGCCAAAGGACAGCAGCAATACAAGGGTCAAGACTAAGGTTTTCATCATCGTTAAACATCCTCCTCATTGGTTTTGTGTTGCCATTGGTCGGTTTCACCATTGACTTGCCGTCGTCTTTTTGGTGACCAATTACAAAACGACGGGTCTCTGCCTCCAACGACGAGAAAGTAGACTTAGGTTCGATCTTCCTGCACAACAACGCCGATCTCCGTCCGGTATCCATGGTTCCTACCTTTTCGCATCACCTCCGCTGGGTGACCCTGCAACCATGAGTCACCAGGATTTGTATGGCAAGCGGCTGGCGCCGCTACCTACCGTTGTGAGACTACGGCCCGGTTATGGTGATAATCAATCGGCCGTCTTCGTGCTGTCCTGCTCGAACTGCAGTCTGGTCGTCTTCGTTGTCAAAGAGCAGATACAGTTTCTTTTCGGTGTACAGCGAATCGTGTTGAAAGCGTCCCGTGGCGATTGGAGTACCCTCCTCCTCAAGGGCTATCAATGCAGAATCGTCTTCCGGGCTGCTCTCTGCACTGATGAAGAACAGGTCTTCAGATACAGTGCCTTTATGGGAGGAACTCGAGCCGGAATCGGCGGCCGCCGGTGGATGCAGGGAAACCGCTGCATTCCAGTGCGTATTGCTGCGGACTGCGAAGCGAAACGCTTCTGCGTATCGACCCGGTTTTGTGATGTCAAAATCGATGGAGCTTGGTTCGATCCGAGAAAATTGCAGAAATGGTTGGATGTCCAGAACAATGAGCATTTCACCGTATTGTGGGATAAACAGCCGAATCTCGTACTCCCCGGGTTCCAGTGGGGGAGCATCGCTGGGGACAACAAAGCGAAACCAAAGAGCTTCCGAATCCTTCTCAATAGCCATGGATTGCGTGAAACGCTCAAGGGCAGCATCCCGCTCCTGTTTGACCCGCCGGCCATGGGGCTCCGGTTCCATATGCCAGTGCTCTACAGGCGTTTCTAACCCCTGCAGCGGCAATTTCTCGGAGACAGCTTCGCCGGAATAGTCGAAGGCAATTGCTGTCGTCAGCGGCAGGGCCGGGGCTTCTTTGCTTTCACTGCTCTGGTCAGCATCTGCAGCCACTGCGGCGAACAAGACGACAATCACCACGACAGTTACGCTCGTGCGGATCATGACGAGTTCTTCCTTTCTGATGTGGTCCAGTGCCGAAGTTCCTGATCCGCTCCCCGGGCTTGACTCCTCGTTACGGCATCGTCGATCAAATGCAGTAGTTCGAGCGCACTGCGGAAACGTTGTGTTTCTCGGCCGTCCAACCACTGAATTTCCCCCTGCCAACTG
>PUOC01000248.1 GCA_003551965.1 Clostridiales bacterium
CGAGTTCGGCCTGCAGTGCAGCCACTACAGCGTCTCGTTCGGCAAGCTCCTCACGGGCATGTTCGAGTTCGGCCTCCAAACGACGCAGTTCCTGCGTCAGAGAACACTTGCCGGGGCGGCAGAAAGCGCCTAAGGCCGGCTCCATGTATGTGATTTTGCTTTGCGGTGTCACTGCGGCGTTTTCCATAGAGAAGATATTCGACACAGAAATTCGTTCGCCTGCCTGCGATCGCAAAAAAGTTTATAAGTTAGATGCGGGTTCAGTGAACACCTACAGAAGCAGGCTGTCCGGGACGATAATCAGAATAGAGCACGAATACGTACGCTCGTGGATTGAATGCAGGAAAATTGCTGGAATTCTAGAAGGACGGCAAGAAACGCGATAGAGGGGGTGTGGGCTGGAAAGTGGACAGGCAGTGGCCGGACTAGGAACAACTAATGTGATAGGGGGGTCTGTGATGTTCTACTTAGCGCGATGGATTTTCACTGGTGTGCTGATATTGACGCTGGGCGCAGGAGTGGCTGCTTACGGGGCCTGGGACGCACCCCAGGAAGATGTGACCCTCGAAGAACTGGATACTGTGATTGCTGGTTTGGAAGAATCGGTAGAGCGGGCCCGCCGCAACCAATCGGCCCATCCTGATTTCCTGGCCGATTTAGAGTCGTACTTAACGGATTTGGTCCAATGGCGCGAGGCGTTTGATGATGTGTCCCATGAAGATTCCTGGGGTGATTACCATGGCCGGGATGACGAAGAGATCCAGCCGGGCTTGGTGTTCTGGGCCGATTTCCATGAACGGGACTACGACAGCCGCTTCGGCGTTGTATCCGACCGGACGGGAGACTACGAAGTCATTCTCGCCGACGGAGTTGAAGTCCATGAACGGGGCCGCAGCGGGGGTGCTTTCCATTCCTCCAGCTACGAACTGGATGCTTCGAGACTGGATCTTGATCCCAGTGGCTGGCGGGAAATGACCATCGAAATGTGGGTCTACCTCGAAAGTTGGGGTCCGCACGGCAGTGGCTACAGCCGACTGCTGGTGGACGATGCCGATGACCGCCTGCAGGTCTTTGTGGTCGATTCCTTTCATCGATACAATTCCAACAGCTTGGTGGTGCAGGTGGATGGTTATCGGGCGTGTACCGAAGAAAATTCCCTGCAGCTGCGCCAGTGGCACCACATAGCCGTTGTCTATGACGGCGATGCCATCGAGGTTTACGTCGATGGCCGCTCCCAAGATCTGCGGCGCTATCGGGGCCAAAACGAGGAACTTACATTGGACGACATTACAGCGCCGCTGTGGATCGGCAATCGGCGCAGCGGCGGACGGGGGTTTCAGGGCATGATTGACGATATCAAGATCTATGACCGCACTGTTTCGTCTGCCGAAGTCCGCCGGATGGTTCGCTGAATCGCTCTGTCACCATTAAGGACAAAGAACCGCCCAGCAGGATGCTGCTGGGCGGTTCTTTGCATGCGGCACAGCTTGGTAAGGCTAAGTCGTGTGGCTTGAACGAGGATCAAGGGCATCCCGCAGCCCGTCGCCGACCATATTCAGCGACAACACCGTGAAGAATATGGCCAGTCCCGGGAAGGTTACCGGATAGTGGGCTACCCGGATAAATGGCCGTGCCATGGCGATCATACTGCCCCATTCCGGTGTTGGCGGCTGGGCGCCCATGCCCAGAAAACTCAGTCCCGCCGCAGACAAAATGGCCCCGGCTAAGCCGAGTGTGGCCAAGACGATGATCGGATTGATGGCGTTGGGGAGAACATGTCTGAGCAGGATGCGGACATCGGAGGACCCAATGGCCACAGAAGCGGCCACGTAGTCCAGCTCTTTGACCGTCAGCACAGACGATCGCATCATCCTGGCAAATGGCGGTATATTGGCAATGCCAATGGCAATAATCACGTTCTCCAATCCGGCCCCCAAACTGGCCACGATGGCCAGGGCCAAGAGAAAGCCGGGCAGCGCCAAAAGAACATCTACAAACCGCATGAACAGATTATCAATAAAACCCCCATAGTAGCCTGCGGTAAGGCCCATAGTTCCGCCAATCAACAGCGCTATGCCCACGGACGTAAAACCGACGCGCAGAGACAGACGGCCGCCGTGCAAAATGCGGCTGAAGATATCCCGCCCGAACTGGTCGGTGCCCAAGTAGTTTTCACTGCTGGGCCCCTGCAGTCGATTGCGGATGTTTTGGTGGGTTGGATGGTGATCGGTTATAAAGGGAGCGAAGATGGCGCCTAGAGCAAAACCGAGTATAATAACAGCCCCGACGACCGCCTTTTTGTTACGCAGCAGCTGCTTGATCATCTTCGACCGGTCTCGGGTTTGGAGCGTGGATTTAGCCATGATCGAATCTCCCTCCTTTAATTATACTGGGTGCGAAGCCTGGGATCCAAAAAGGCGTAAGCGATGTCTACCACTAAATTAATAAATGCATACATAACGGCAAACATCATGATTGTTCCCTGCACAATGGGGAAATCCTTGGCGTTGATGGCCTCGACCATCATCCGTCCAATGCCCGGCCAGGCAAAAATGGTCTCGGTCAGCACTGCACCGGCCATCAGAAAACCAAACTGCAGACCAACAATGGTTATTACAGGGATCAGTGCATTGCGCAGGGCATGACGGATAATGACTCTGCCTCGGGACAGACCCTTAGAGCGGGCGGTCCGGATATAGTCCTGGCTTAGGACCTCAAGCATGGTGGAGCGGGTCATGCGCGCAACACTGGCTGTAGCTGCGGTACCTAAGGTAATGGCGGGGAGGATAATATACTCCACGCCGCCCATTCGTCCCGAGGACGGCAGCCAGCCTAAGGAAACGGAAAATATCAAAATAAGCATAATACCTTGCCAGAACGGCGGCATGCCCACACCGGCCAGCGCTCCTACCATGGCCACATTGTCAAATATTGAGTTGGGTTTGACAGCTGAAATGACCCCCACGGGGATGCCAATGGCCAGAGCGATGGCGACGGCCGCCAAGGCCAGTTCAATGGTGGCTGGCAGTCGCTCCCTCAATTCCAGAATAACGGGCTTGTTCGATCGCAATGATCGGCCAAAGTCCAGCTGCAAGGCGCTTCCCAACCAGGTGACGTACTGCACGGGCAGCGGTTGATCCAGTCCCATCCGGGTCCGGAGGGCTTCCAGCTGCTCGGTGGGTGCGCCTTCTCCCAGCATGAGGCGGGCGGGATCCCCGGGTGTAAGATGAATCATGAGAAAGGCAAAAATCGAAATCCCGATCAGCACGGGGATCAGCATAACGACTCGCCGTAGAATATATCTCCACATGGTGTATCGATCCTTTCGAGAAAATGAAACAAGGAAAGAAAGGAAGCGGATCCCAGAGGAATCCGCTTACCTCTTTGCAGTTGAGCTATCTGCCGGTTGCACAGAAAATGCTATTTGGTTACGTTAACCAAGCTGTGATGGCCGGCCGGATGGGGAACAAATCCTTCGATGTTCTCCTGCATGCCAGTGACTTCACTGGTGGCGATCAGGAATACCCACGGTGCATCTTCCACAATCAGTTCCTGGGCTTCCATGTATGCATCCATCCGTACTTCGGGTTCGGACTCGCTGCGTCCTATATCCAGCAGCTCGTCAACCCGTTCATTGGTGTAGAAGGTGCGGTTGCCGGGGTCGCCGTGCTGGGAGCTGTGGAACAGCGAATAAAGGCCGTAGTCGGGATCGCCGGTGACGGTGACCCAGCCGAGGATAAACATGTCATGTTTTCCTTCGGCGGTATCTTCAAGATACGTTCCCCACGGAAGAATTTCGATCTCCACGTCCACCCCGACCTGGGCCAAGTCGGCCTGGAACAGCTCAGCAATCTGGATCCGCAGTGGATTGTCATTGGTCCAAATCGTGGTCGAAAAGCCGTCTTCATAGCCGGCTTCGGCTAGGAGTTCTCTGGCCCTGTCCGGATCATGATCGTAGCCGGGCAGATCAGGATGGGCGGCCCATACTCGGTCGGAAATCGGCCCGTCGGTCTGTACGGCCTGACCGGTATAAATGAACTCGACAACGGCGTCGCGGTCGACAGCATGGTTGACAGCACGGCGTACCAGCAGGTTGTCGAAGGGTTCCTTTTCGACATTGAAGCCAATATACGAAGTGGCCAATGTATCATGCTTCATCAGATTGATGCCCTCTTCCATCTCGAGGCGCATTTCATCGATGGGGTCGATGCCGTAGGACATGTCTACACCGCCGGTCTCCAGTTCAATGGCCCGGACCGTCGTCTCGGGAATGTTCCGGAAGCGTACGGAATCAACCTTGGCGTTCTCACCCCAGTAGTTGTCATAGCGTTCGAGATCCACATGGGAACCGGTGGACCAACTGACAAACTGGAAGGGACCCGTGCCGATGGCTACGGCCGTGCCGTAATCCTCACCGGCCTCCTCCACCGCTTTGCGGTTGAGAATCGAAGTGGCATTGTGGGCTAAGTGAGCCAGCATCGGCGCAAAGGGATACTGGGACGTAATGTGCACTGTGTAGTCATCCACAACAGACACTTCTTCCAGGAAACCGACGATGAACGCACCAGGCGCTCCGGTTTCCGGGTCTGCTAGGCGGTCCAGGGTAAATTTGACGTCGTCAGCGGTAAAGTACTCGCCGTTGTGGAAATAAACACCTTCCCGCAGTTTGAACTCCCAGGTAACGTCATCCACGGGATCCCAACTGACGGCGAGACCCGGCACCAGTTCCAACTCTTCATTCTGGTGCACCAAGGTTTCATACATCTGGGCATGGATCCGGGCCGACGGTTGATCGTTTGTCCCCTGCGGATCCAATGACACGGCATCGGCGCCCTGGGCTACGATCAACTGCTGGGCCGAAGCGGAACCAAAACCAGCAAAGACAAGGGCAGCAGCCAAAAACAGTACAAACCATTGTTTCTTCACTTAAATACAACCCCTTTCAACTGATGGTCTGAACAAGCAGAGACAAGCCAAGAACGCGTACCTGCGTCACCTCCCCTCTTGCTGTCAGTTTTGCGATTCTCATAGTGACTAACCTTAATTATACAACAACAACGTAAAAAAATCCTGCTAGCAATGAAAAAATTCCCAACAGGGACCGTCTGCATGCAACCAAATGGGCAATCGTTGAAGCGGCGAAGAAAAGGTGCCAGCATAAGGTGGCGTCTCTTGATGTCAGGCACTTGGTTCTTCACCCGTCTGCATTTCGTCGGCCGTAAACAAAATGACTTTGATTACAATGACAATAAGAGGAGCGGCGATAAAACCTACGACACCGAGCAGCCGGACCCCCATGAACAACGCGAACAGTGTGACCAATGGATGGACGCCGATGCGGTCCCCAATAAGCTTTGGCTCAAGCATCTGCCGGGTCGCGGCAATGCAGCCGTATGTCAGCAGCAAAAACAGGCCTTGCCGGAATAGGCCGCTGACCATACTCCATCCGGCAAAGGGAAGGAAGATGAGTGACGGCCCAATCACCGGTATAAAATCCATGACGAAAATGAGCATGGCCAGAAAGCCCACATAGGGAACGCCGAGAATGATGAAACTGGTTGTTGCGATCACCGTCGTAATGGAAACTATGATCAGTTGGGCGCGAACGTAGCCCATGGCACCGGTCAGGACACCATCGCGAATCTTGCGAATTCGCTCGTGTTTGTGTTCCGGCACCAGCCGCAGCAGCCCTGCCTCTATCTTCTTTTTGTCCTTGCTGATGAAAAACGCAGCGATAAAACTGACCAGGGTATAGATGAGCAGGCGCGGAATGTCCTTCACCGTATCAACGACAGCGGATAAGAGCATCTTGGCTGTGTCAGTGATAAAATCGTTGACATCCTGGACGCCGGCCTCAATGACCTCAAATAGATTGGGAGGCACACTGTCTTCCAAGGCCTGATAGGACTGGATCCATGCTTCAAATTGGGCTAAGTCAACCATTAGACGGCTGGCTCCGCCGAATGCGAATTCCTGCAGTTCCGCAATGCCGCGCAATAGGATGTTCGTTCCGGCGAAGATCACAAACCCGAATACCAAGATCAATACCAAAAGGACGGACACACCCCGATGCAGGCCGCGGCGCTGCAGCCGGTTCACAGCCGGATCAATCACCGCCGCCAACACCATGGCGAGCACAAAAGGGGCCGTGTAAGGAAAGATGAACCGCACAAACACTACTCCGGCTAAGGCGAAGAGTGTGATATTTACGAATGGACGAGGTATTACCTGATAGACTCGATCGAGCAAGACAAACCGACTCCTAACTGGGTAATGATGAGGACGATGATGAAACCCGGGAACCATGGGCCTGCTGCCAGAGCCAGAGGCACACCGCTCCCAACAACGTTACTATACCACAAATTATGTACAATGTTGAGGCACTGGCCAGATCAAGGATTCTCCCACCGGCCAATCCGCCGACCAATCGGGGAAGCGTCTGTCCAACGGCACCGTAAAGCGTCTGTCCGGTGGTTCTCAAATGTTCCGGCACGAGTTCGAAGACAATCAGTATGGTGGAAACCAGCATCAGCGGAAAAGCAAAACCTTCGAGGGCATGGGCCATAAGCATGGTTTCCGGGGTCGGCGCGGCCACGAACAGAAAAATGCGGGCCGACGTAAACACAGCACTGAAAACCAGCAGCTTTGCCGGGCCGAAACGTGCCAGCAGGAAGCTTGCCCCGATGAACACGGGTATTTCAATGAGGGCCGTCAAGCTCCAAGTGTAGCCGATAATGTTGCTGGGAGCTCCTCTTTGGGCCATGACCACAGACAGAAAACTCATGGCCGACGTGTGCCCCAGCTGCAGAACAAAGACCGCTGCCAGAAAGAGAACCATGGGACGGCTGAGTGCTTCGGTGATACCCGACAGCTGCAGTTTGGCAGCGGGTAGTCCCAGGGCCGCTGCGGAAGGAAGGGACATGACTGCAGCAATGACCAATCCTCCCAGGGCGGCATGGACAAAAAAGATGACACGGGGATTCCAATCAAAAGCAGAGCCAATGAACATGGAAACCAAGGCGAAGCTCACCGAACCCCACAGCCTCGTGTTCCCCAGACCAAAGCGACCTTCGCCGAGGGTGGACACGGCGAGACTGTCCATGATCGGATTAAGCGGTGCCTGAAACAGCCCAAGCAGGACGCCAAAGAGGAAAAAGATTCCAGTAACGGGGAAAAACCCAAAGATCAGCACAGTCAAGGCGGTGATACCCATCAAGAGCGAAAAAAGCTTTCTGGCGTCGCCCATGGCGTCCCCGACCAATCCCCAGACCGGCTGGATCAGCATGCCGACCAAGGGACCGATGGCGCTGTAGATTCCAATGGCTGTGCCTGACCAACCCGCCTCTTGGAGATAGAGAGTGATGAACGGAAAAAAACTGCCCATGGCAGCAAATAGGGCAAGATAACTGACCGAAACTCGAAAAGCCGGACTTCGCGGCACAGGGTTTGGGGCCATACAATCAGCTCGTTTCTAAAAAGGCTTCTACAGAAAGGCTTTTACAATTATTCGCTTAGGATGCTAAAAACCCTTCCGTTGTCGATTAGGAAGGCAAAATCCTTTTGTTTGACAGCCTTCTTATTTCGTAGTACAATGATAATAAAATACCCCTTGGGGGTAAAGCGACGCAGACCAGAGAGGGTGTGTCAGATGGCTGTCAACCAGCAAGCTGTGAAAACGGTATTTCCGGTGGAGGGAATGACCTGTACGGCCTGTGCCCAGCGGGTGGAGAAAAGCCTGCAGGCTAAAGAGGGTGTGCTTGCGGCCAATGTGAATTTCCCGTCGGAAAAAGCATATATTGAGTATAACCCGATGTATGTAGATGAACCGAGATTGGTAAAAGTGATTGAAGAAGCCGGCTACGGCGTGGCGAAGCCGCAGCCGGAACGAAAAGCGGTTTTCCCCGTAGAAGGTATGAACTGCGCTGCCTGTGCAGGCAATGTGGAAAAAGCCCTGCAGAGGGTCCATGGCGTCGGCGAAGCCGCGGTCAATTTCGCATCGGGCAAAGTAAACGTGACTTTTGACCCGGCCTTTGCATCGCCGGAGACGCTTGCCAAAGCGGTGGAGGCCGTGGGCTACGAACTGATTTTAGAGGATGAGAACCAAGGTGCAGCTGCAGACGAGGAAACCTTAGATCGGGATGAAGCACGGGTAGAACGGGCTTATCGCAAAATGGTGGCGGCCCTGATACCGGCAGCGGTGATCATGGTGTTGATGTTGGTGCGCCATTTGGTTGTTGACATTCCAGGCTACCAATTGCTTGTTACGGTCTTGGCGTTTCCTGTGATCTTCCTCGTGGGACGAGACACCCATCGATCCACCTGGAACGCGATCCGCCACGGCAGTGCCAACATGGATGTTCTCATTTCCTTGGGGTCGATCCCGCCATTTTTCATGGGAATCTTGATCTTTTGGTTTCCCGGCGTGTCCTTCGTGGAAATGGGGGCCACCATCATGGCCTTTCACTTGATCGGCAAGTACTTGGAAACTCGTGCCAAGGGAAAAGCGTCCCAGGCGATCAAGAAGCTAGTGCAGCTAGGTGCAAAGACGGCCACCATACTAGACAACGGCCAAGAGCGAGAGGTGCCGCTGTCGCAGGTAGATGTCGGTGACGTCATGGTGGTTCGCCCGGGAGAGAAAGTTCCTACCGATGGACGTGTCGTCTATGGACAGAGCGCTGTGGACGAATCCATGGCTACGGGTGAGTCCATGCCCGTAAACAAAGGCGAAGGCAGCGAAGTCATCGGAGCGACGTTGAATACAGAAGGACTTCTGCATGTGGAAGCCACTCGCGTGGGCAAGGATACCTTTCTTTCCCAGGTCATCCGCATGGTGGAGGAAGCCCAAGGGTCTAAGGTTCCCATCCAGGAGTTCGCCGACCGTGTGACCGGTTATTTCGTGCCGGCCGTCTTGGCTACTGCCGCTGCCACGGTGACTCTGTGGATCCTGTTTCCCGGCTTTTTTGTGGACGTGGCGGCCTGGGGAGCCCAATACCTGCCGTGGGTTACCACGGAGCCCAGTCCATTGATGCTGTCCTTTTACGCCGGCCTCGCCGTCCTTGTCATATCGTGTCCGTGCGCCTTGGGCCTTGCGACACCCACAGCCCTGATGGTCGGAAGCGGGATCGGTGCTGAGCGGGGTATTCTGATTCGGAACGGAGAGGCAATCCAAACGTTGAAAGACGTGCGTGCGGTGGTGTTCGACAAAACCGGAACGCTGACCAAAGGGGAACCGCAGCTGACCGATGTGAGGAACATCTCGTCCCATGACGATGAAGACATTCTCCGTTTTGCGGCCAGTGTCGAAGCTGGTTCGGAACACCCCTTAGGCCGCTCTATCGTGCGGGGAGTCTCGGAGCGGGGGATCGAACCCGACGCGGTGGAAAACTTCCGTTCGCACACAGGCAGAGGCGTAGAAGGGTCCGTTGATGGCCATACTGTGGTTGTCGGCAGCCGCGGACTTCTGCAGGGTCTGAACATGGAGACAGCGGCTGTCGAAGACACAATGAACCAATGGGAGCGGCAGGGCAAGACAGCCATATTGATTGCGGTCGATGGTGCTCCGGCAGCTGTTTTGGCCGTGGCGGATACAATCAAAGAGGAAGCCGTGCAGGCCATCGCAGAGCTGGAATCCATGGGTATGGCAACGGCAGTGATCACCGGCGACAACCAACGCACCGCCGATGCCATCGCCGAGCAGCTGGGAATAACACGGGTACTGGCGGAAGTTCTGCCCGACGGCAAGGTGGACGGAATCAAGCAGCTGCAAGAGGAGTATGGTACAGTGGCTATGGTAGGAGACGGCATCAATGACGCTCCTGCGCTGAAGCAAGCCAATGTGGGTATTGCCATTGGCACGGGCACCGATGTCGCCATTGAGGCAGCGGACATCACGGTGATTCGCGGTGATCTCGGGGAAGTGATTTCGGCGATGAAGCTTTCTTGGGGGACGTTTCAGAAGATCCGCCAAAACTACTTCTGGGCGTGGTTTTACAATGCTATCGCCATACCGTTGGCAGCGCTCGGCCTCCTGCATCCGATGATCGGAATGGCTGCCATGGCCTTAAGTTCTCTCAACGTCATCTATAATTCTCTGCGATTGCGGAAGTATGCTTTGGCGCCGAAGTACCGGGCCGCATCCTAGCCCCGGCTTGAACGCGCAACGGAGACTGTCGGCAGCTGTGGGCAGAGACGATGTTCCAGAGAAAAGGCACCCGAAAAAGTCCTTGAGGACTTTTTCGGGTGCCTTTGATCATTTGAGGCTGAAATGGAGATCTTCACTGCGATGCAGTGTTGCCTTCTGTCCGTTATGATCAAATTCCAGGCTGTCCCCGCCTAAGAGGGAGTAGGTGACGGTGCCAGGTCGGACACGCAGCTCCAGCTGTCTGCCCTTGAACTTGATTTTGAACGCATATCCTTCCCAGTGCGCGGGCAGCATCGGCTTGAACGACAACCGGCCGCGGGTGGTACGCATACCGGCAAAGCCGTTGACGACACACATCCAAGAACCGGCCATGCATGCCGTATGCACACCCTGCCAAGCATTCTTGTTGTAATCGTCCAAATCGAGGCGGGCTGTTTGCCGGAAATAGTTGGCTGCATAGTCATGGTACCCGATTTCTGCTGCTGCAATACTGTAGATGGCCGGAGAAAGTGAGGAATCATGGGTTGTCTTCGGCTCGTAGTAATCGAAATCCCGCTTCTTTTCACTTAAGGTAAACTCGTGGCTCAAGAGAAATTGCAGCAGCACCACGTCAGCCTGTTTGATTATTTGGTAGCGCCAGATGACCAGCGGGTGCCAATTTCCGACGAGAGGAATATCGTCTTCGGGAATGGCATCCACGTCAATGGGGTCCTTATATAGAAAGCTGTCGTCTTGCGGATGTATTCCCAGCTCTTCATCGTATGGCAGGTACATGTTGTCTGCACAGCGCTGCCATTGATCGATTTCCGTTCTGTCCAATTCGATCTTCTGGGAAAGGCTATGCAGCACTTCGGGTTTTTGCCTTCGCAGGGTTTCGTGCGCCTTCACGGCCAATTCCAGGTTGAATTTGGCCATATAATTGGTGTAACAGTTGTTGTTTACGCCGGGTTTGTACTCATCGGGTCCGCAGACCTCGTTAATGCAGTATTGGCCGTTGTGGCGGGGAGAGAAAAAGCCGCGATCGGCCCAGCAGCGTGCTGTTTCGAAGAGTATTTCTGCTCCGTAGTCTTCCAAAAACTGCATATCTTCGGTGGCTTCCATGTATTTGTGGATGGCGTAGGCGATATCGGCGTTGATGTGGTACTGGACTGTGGAACCAAGGAAGTTGCCCGAAGCTTCCCGGCCGTCGATGGTACGCCAAGCATAGAGAGCCCCTCTGCTGCGCATGCGGCGCGCATTGTCCCGGGCCTGATCGAGCACCTGGTAGCGGTAGGTCAAGAGCTTTTTGACCAGTCCCGGCTGGCTGTACAGGAAGAAGGGGATGATGTACGTTTCCGTGTCCCAGAAATAGTGGCCCTCATAGTACTCCCCGGTGAGCCCTTTGGCGGCCACGTTGGTCTGGCCGCTGCGGCCGGCAGACTGGAACAGGTGAAAGGCATTAAAGCGAAACCCTTGCTGAAGCTGGGGATCGCCTTGAATCTGCACATCCGTGTCCTGCCAATAATCCGCCCAGCAGCGGGCATGTTCCTCCAGCAGCGGCTCGTACCCTGTGGCCGCTGCCGTGTGCAGGACCTGTTCCAGAACGGGCTTAAGCTCGTCTGGGCCCATGTCCCTTTCTGTGCCTAAGACAGCATATTTGTCCATGGTCAGCGGCACATGTCTGCGGGGACTCCATTCTACCTCCCAGTGCAGGTATTCATTGGCCGCATGGGATGCAACCTGAAGCGGCGGGGGTTCTGCAGCGGTGGAATGGAGATCGTGGGTACAGCCGCACAGAAGTGAAAACTGTGTATTTTGGGTGCGGGAGTGCAGCCAGCCTGTATTGTTGTCCATCTCTGTGCTCTGAACCGAAAGCGGTGTATGGCGCAGGTGATAGTGGTTTGTGACAGCCCCGTCAACTTTGGAAATCAGCTTCAGCGACTGGGCGTCGGTCAGTGGCGTCACCGTGCAGCGCAGTACACCGAGATGCTGATTGGTTTGACTCACAAAGCGCTGAAAATGGATCTCCACTTGCGAACCGCGGCTGTTTTCCCAAACCAGGTGCCGCGAAAGTACACCCCGGTACATGTCGAGGCTGCGCCGGTAACGGTGAACGGTGCCTTGATCCATGGCAAAGCGCTCTCCGTCCAGCCATACTTCCACGGGAATCCAGGCCGTGACATTGATCATGGTCTGGTATTCCTTGGGTTGAGCGGGTGCAAATTCGCCATATATGATAGGCTCTGTTTCGTAGAAGCCATTGATGTACGTTCCTGGTGTCGAGGGAACACCGCTTGGGCATGACTCTTCAAAATTGCCGCGGAGTCCCATATACCCGTTGCCTAGGGAAAACACCGTTTCACTGCGATGGTGGTGCTCAGGCCGGAACTCCGTCTCTGTAATCGCCCAGTCCTCAAAAGGATAGATGGCCGTTTTGTTTTGGTGAAATGCTCGCATTCGACTCCCACCTGCTCCCGTTGCCGGTGGGATTCACCTCCCTTTAGGTACGGTCAGTGCCTGACTGTGGGGCCAGCTCTAGGTGCTGCAACCGGTTACCACAACAGATTCTAGAACGTGCCGGCAAATCCTGCGCCGGCCGCTGACATTCGCCGCGCTGTTGAAAACCATGATCATGTAGGATTTTGCAGGATTTTCTCGAACTATACGTCAAGATCGACTTAGGAGGATGAGTGCGTTGGCAGAAAAGGAAATTCACACCTCAGAAACAAAGGAGAAGTTCTACGCACTGCTTACCGCGCAGCTAGAAGCGCTGCTAAGTGGAGAGACCGACTGGCTGGCCAATCTCGCCAATACCGCAGCTCTATTGTATGATCAGCTTCCCCAGATCAACTGGGCCGGCTTTTACCTCGAAAAGGACAAACAACTGGTGTTGGGCCCCTTTCAGGGCAAACCTGCCTGTGTCCGCATTGATTTTGGACATGGAGTCTGCGGCACCGGTTTTGAGAAGAACCAGACCCAAATTGTGGAGGATGTGCATGCATTTCCAGGACATATTGCCTGTGATGCGGCTTCGTTGTCAGAGATCGTCATTCCCTTTTACAATCGCGCCGGTTTGTCCGGCGTACTAGACATCGACAGTCCCGTAAAGGCGCGCTTTGACGATGTTGACCATCAAGGACTGCAGGGTTGCCTGGCAGTTCTTTGGAGGTCCTTGGAGTGAGATGGAAGACCCCCGCTTTGCCTGGGAAGGCAGAGGCGGGGGGTTCACTGGTGCAGTGTGATGTACAGTTTGCGGCCGAAGATATCTTGAAATGCCCCTGTCTGCCGCTGGGCATCGTTGACTTCTAGTTCTCCGCCGCCTTTGGCCACAACCTGCAGTGAACAAGTGCCGTTTCCCACGGAACTGCGGACTTGGGTTACGACTCCGGTATGGCAGCGGTCTAAGCTGTGGGTGATCTGCAGCAGCGAAGCGAGTTTGGATATCAGCGCCAAGTCGGTTTGCTGCAGAGGGCCGTACTGAATGTATTCTTCTGCATTGGCCAGAAACAGTTCGTCGTGGCTTGCAGCCAGATAGGCGGCTATGACGCGTTCGCGGTGGCTGAGGCCCTGGAGCCTCGAGTTCAACAGCATGTAGAGGGTGTGTTTGTCTCTGCCCTCTACGCTGATGACCACGCCGATCTCGTGCAATAAGCTGGCCACAAGCAACAATCTTCGTTCAAAACTGCCTAGGCCATGGATGGGCTGCAGCTGGTCAAACAGGGTGACGGCGAGATTGGATACTCTGCGGAGGTGATCTTCCTCTAAGCCGTAGTATTGGATCAGGTTGTCGATGTGGTGGGTTAAGACACTGCGAACGATCGGGTCACCGGTATGCCGATGCAGGTATTCAAACAGCAGACCGTCCCGGATACTGCTGGTGCTTACAATCAGTCGTTCCCGACCGCTGGCCTCCATGA
>PUOC01000321.1 GCA_003551965.1 Clostridiales bacterium
CAACTGCTTTTGCACCAACTCCATTTGTGCGCCGAGCCGGGCTGTGATTCTAACGGGCAAGCATACCCATTTAAATGGAGTCAATACCTTAGCCGACCGCTTCGACGGGCGCCAGGTCACCATGCCCAAGATCCTGCAGGAAAACGGTTACCAGACGGCTATCTTCGGCAAATGGCATCTGGGCGAAGGCGGCCACAGTTCGCCCACGGGCTTCGATGACTGGGTGGTGCTCCCCGGCCAGGGGGACTACCACGATCCGCTGATGCTAAGTGCCGATGGAGAGAAGGTGTACGAGGGCTATGTGACGGATATTATTACGGACATGTCCCTGCAGTGGCTGGAAGAGCGGGATCGGGACCGGCCCTTTATGCTCATGTGCCACCATAAGGCGCCCCACCGCTGGTGGGAACCGGACGATAAGCACGCCGACATGTATGCCGACGAAGATATTCCATTGCCGCCCACCCTCTACGATGACTATTCCCACCGGGCGGAGGCAGCGAAACGGGCCGCCATGCGTGTCGGATCGGATCTGCTCTACCGGGATCTGAAACTGGAAGTACCCGAGGGCAAGGAACCCACCGACTTCATGGCCGTACCGGAGGATCTCACGGATTTCACCCTCTGCCCTGTGGGCGGAGAGCCGGTGACATTCCAGAAACATACAGACGTGGTGGAATGGCTGTACCAGCGCTACATCAAGGACTACCTGCGCTGTGTGGCTTCCATCGACGATAATGTGGGCCGTCTGCTGGACTACCTGGATGAAAACAATCTCACGGAGGATACGGTGGTCATCTACACCTCGGATCAGGGCTTCTTCTTGGGTGACCACGGCTGGTATGACAAACGTTTCATGTATGAGGAATCTTTGCGCATGCCGCTGGTGGTGCAGTACCCCAAGGAGATCCCCACCGGCAGCAGCAGTGAAGCCATGGCCCTCAATCTGGACTTTGCCCAGACGTTCTTGGATTATGCCGGCATAGAAGCACCCGGGGATATGCAGGGACAATCCCTGCGCCCCGTCTTCCAGGGAACGACACCCCAGGGATGGCGGACGTCCATGTATTACCGTTATTGGATGCATCTCACAACCCATAATGTGGCCGCACACTACGGCATCCGCACGCACCGCTACAAACTGATCCATTACTACGGCGAGTCCCTCGGCAGTACGGGCAGTGTGGATCAGCCAACGGCCAAGGAATGGGAGCTCTTTGATCTGGAACAAGATCCGCAGGAACTGCGCAGTGTCTACGGCGATCCCGCCTATGCGGAGATCCAGGAAGAACTGACCGCCGAGCTCTACCGGCTCAAGGAAGAGGCCTTGGATTTTCAATAGGTGTTGGCATCCGTTCACAGCCGATGATGTGATGTTTTGGTATGAGGACATTCTTCTCAACGAAGACCTAACACCGTCCATTGGGATCATTGGCGAGCAGGCGGAGAAGTGATGGAGTTCGTTAAGATCGACGATTATACGGTGGAAGGAAACTACACTACTCACTTGCGGGATACCGGGAAAGGAAACGAGGTTATCTACCAATTTAACCTCAATCATGAAGATCCTGTTCTCCGAGAAGTCTTCCAGGATGTTCGTTTCCGCCGGGCCATGTCGTTGGCTATCAATCGTGAAGAGATGAATGACATCATCTACAGCGCTCAAGCCAGCCCCCGGCAGATGACGGTTGTGGAAACGAGTTCATACTTCAAGCCGGAATTCGAAACAGCCTATGTGGAGTATGATCCAGAGCGGGCGGAGGAACTCCTTGATGAAATGGGACTTGATGAGCGGGATGCCAGTGGTTATCGCCTCGGTCCCGACGGTGAAACGCTGCAGTTCGAAATCGAGTATAATGACATCGAAACGCCAAAAACACCCAGTGTAGAACTGGTTGCACAGTATTGGCAGGAAGTGGGAATTGACGTTCGTTTCCGTGAGATATCCGGCGAACTGCAGGGTGAACGGGCACCGGCTAACTTGATGGATGCTACCATGTGGCATGGCGATCAAGTGACCGACATTCGCTGGCCTATCAACCCCCACTTCAATGTGCCGTGGGAACCGGGTTGGGAGAGAACGATCTGGAATCTTTGGTCCCAATGGCTGACGACCGACGGCGAAATCGGTGAGGAGCCGCCTGAAGAAGTGAAGGATCTGCGGTACTGGTGGGAAGAAATGTCCGTGGAGGCCGATGAGGAACGGCAAATCGAATTGGCCCAGAAGATTCTTGCTTCGCAGGCCGAAAACCTCTGGACCATTGGAACGATCGGAAATGCCATGCATCCGATTATTGTCAGCAACCGGCTGCGCAATGTCGACCATAGCGAAGGTTTCTGGGCATGGGATACGCTGCAAACGCGTAGCCAAAATCCTTCCCAATGGTTCTTTGACGAGTAAAACACCGTACTGAAAGCAAAAGATTGAGACCGCAAAACAGGCACGAGAAGGCGAAGCTTTCGCCTTCTCGTGCATTATGTTCAGGAGGGACCACTGTGACAATAGCCGATGCAAGACCATGGTACCAACGGGTCTTCCGCTGGGGCCAGACCAATCTTACAGAGATCGACCCAATCCGCTACGATGCAGAATGGTGGCGGCAGCACTGGCGCAAAACCAGGGTGCAGGGAATTATTGTCAATGCCGGAGGCATTGTTTTCTATTACCCAAGCCGCTTCACAGACGTGCACTTTGCCAAGTATCTTGGCCAGCGGGATCTTTTTGGGGAAATTGTGCAGCTGGCCAGGGAAGAGGGTTTAGCCGTACTGGCCCGCATGGACTCCAACCGAGTCCATGAACCGTTCTACTTAAGGCATCCGGACTGGTGCGCGGTCGACAGTAACGGGGTGCCATATCGTTCTGGGGAAATGTATATGACCTGCGTCAACAGCCCGTACTATTCCCAATTCATCCCCGAAGTGATGACGGAAATCATTGAACGTTACGAACCGGAAGGACTGACAGACAACAGCTACAGCGGTTTGGGCAGGGATCATATCTGTTACTGCCATTACTGCCGCACCCTATTTTTCGATGAAACGGGCCATGATTTGCCCCAGAGGAAGAATTGGAGCGACCCAGTCTACAAACAATGGCTCAAATGGAGTTATGCGAACCGGGTGCGGAACTGGGACATCAACCAGCGCACGGTGGAGGCTGTCGGAGGGAAGAACTGCCTTTGGATCGGCATGAACAGCGGCGATGTCCGCAGCCAAGCGGTTCGGCTGCGGGATTGCAAAGCGATTTTCCAGCGCTGCAAGATCGTCATGGCCGATCATCAGAGTCGATCCATGATTCCCGGTTTCCGCCAAAACGGCGATGCCGGCAAGCTCATCCATAGTGCTGCCGGTTGGGATGTACTCATTCCGGAAAGTATGGCTATGTACCAGCACGGACACGGCCAGCCCAACTTCCGCGTAGCCAGCAAACCGGTGCCGGAAGTGCGGTTGTGGGCGGCCGAAGGCTTCGCGGGCGGCATTCAGCCATGGTGGCATCACATTGGCGCCTACCATGAAGACCGCCGTCAGTATAAGACAGCTGAACCGCTGTTTGTTTGGCATGAGGCCAATGAAGACGTTTTGGTGGATCGAAGGCCGGTGGCCAATGTGGGTGTCGTGTGGAACCAAGACAATACAGACTTCTATGGGCAGGACGAAGCTTTTGGAAGGGTGGACATGCCCTATCTGGGTAACACCCAAGCACTGACTCGGGCTCGTATTCCCTATGTCCCTGTCCACGTGGATCGTATCGGCATCGACACCGAAGACATCGATCTTTTGGTTCTTCCCAACGTGGCGGCGCTGTCCCAGGGGCAGTGCGAGACCATCGCGGCCTTTGTCGATCAGGGCGGCTCGCTGCTGGCCAGTGGCGAGACGAGTCTCTACGATGAATGGGGCAATAGGCGTCGAGATTTTGCCTTAGGGGATGTCCTCGGGGTTCGCGCCCGCCATGCCGCCCATGGTTCCAAATCCCTGGAAGACGTGGGGTGGGCGGAATGGGATAAGCACAGCTATCTGCGGCTCCATCCCGAACACCGCAGACACGTCTATGGACCGCAATTGGGCAGCGAACCTGAGGGAACAGAAGAGCGTCACCGAGTTCTGCAAGGTTTTGAAGAAACGGATATCCTCCTCTTCGGCGGGGAACTGCAGTTGGTGGATGTCATCGGGGATGCTGCCATTCCGTTAACGCTGATCCCTCGCTTTCCCATCTATCCTCCAGAGACTTCGTATATGGAGCACACGGATACGGATCTTCCGGCGGCTGTGCTGCAGCGGCGGGATCATGGTGCGAAGGTTGCCTACTTGGCCGCAGACGTCGATCGTTTATACGGCAAGGACAACCACCCCGATCATCAGCGGCTGTTGGAAAACATCCTTCGCTGGGCTCTGGATGATGCAGTGCCTCTTGTCGTCGAAGGTCCCGGCTATATCGACTGTCACTTATACGAACAGCCGGGCAGGCGCATTCTGCACTTGGTGAACCTGACCAACACCGAAGCCTGGCGGGGAGCTGTCCATGAATTGACAGCCGTGGGTCCTATAACGGTGAAGCTTCCCGTCGGTGACGGCAAAGCCGCGACCGTCTCGCTGCGGGTTGCCGGCGAAGAGATAAGCAGTGAAGTGGAAGATGGCTGGATTGTGTTTAAGATCGCTTCCATTCTCGATCACGAGGTAGCAGTCATTTCCGACTGAAGGTGCCGTCGGGAAGCTGTCGAGCCCTAGGCCCGATGTGCATGCGGCGGTGACACGGGTCGTTCTCACCGGCCATGCAAAACGATGACTGGAAAGGCTAAAGCTATTGTTTGCTAAAGATGCAAATCCACGAGCACTGAGACGGTTGTCCCGAAATGGCAAAAGAGGCGTAGTTTCCTAAGCATCGCGGGGAATTGCGCCTTTTCGACACCGTGGTGGGTTCTGGCAGGATCGATGCGCTCCGCTTCAGCGGTGACCCTGATCGTAGGCGAACAGACAAGGTGGCTGTGGGTCAACCGCTTCCCTCGGAGGACAGGCTGCCTGTGCATCCCATGGTGGAAGACCCCCGGAGCAGATCGGTGTCTAGGGCGGTACTTGGCGGCACGCCCATACCGATGTGGACGTGCAGGAAGTGCGCTTTGTCATTGGCTGCCAGCCTTGGGTTGGCGGGAATAGGAAAAAGGTGTCTTTCCACACGCGGCGGTGTCTGTTGGGGGGATGGAGGAAACACCTGCGTTTTTGGGCGGCCCGTTTTCCGAGGAGCGCCTTTGTGCCGAAGCGGTAAGCACAAGCCTTGGAAACGGTGCATGCCCGGTCCCGGGCCAGCGGTTCTCTGTGGGGTCATGCCTGCAGAGAGTCCGCAGATCTGCTTGGCAAACAACAGTGCGGAAGACCGATGGGATCGAACGGGCAGTCGCCATCGGGAATACCGGGAAAGAATGGAGAACTATTGGAGAAGGAGGCTGGGCTGCGGTTTGCGCGATCAACGTGTTATCTAGTGGTCGCAGAGCCTGGGCACGGCAATGGAACACGAGAAGTGAAGAGAGCGGCAGGACTCTGGCGGCATGTATGGAAGACGGTACCATAGCCGCTGGTTGTCTGTATGTAAGCGTAACGGCGGCGAAAGCCCCGCTCTCAGGGGTTGTGTGTGTAATGGGCTTACGTGACGGGGTATTTTGGTTTTTGTCGATGGCGATCGGCTGGGGCGCGAGAGGATTCCAAGGGGTTATGTGGAATGTGTCTTGTGATATCGCGCGTAGTGAACCGACCGACGACCGTCGTCGGTTTCCATCGTGTTTATGGTTTTTTGCCAAGAGCGCTTCCCGGCTTGTGATGACCGACTGGCCAGCATGTGTGTGCAGCCGTCGCCATTTGCTGCGAAGTGTGTTTTTCGTGGTTTGGCGGCACTGGCTTTTTGCGAACACCGGGAGAAGGTTTGGCCAGAGGTGGTTTCGGCAGCAGACGACATGGTTGCAGTGCGCCCTGCGGGTGAACACATGGCTCCATGGCGGCTGACAGTTGTAAACATACGGGGTTTGGGATGGCAGGCATGAGTAACAACCAATGGGTTGGGTGGAGGCGGTGAATCGGGTGAATAAGCATCTTCGCGTGGCTATTCTGCTGGGTGTGGACAGTTTGATGGCTGTTCTGGCTGTGACGGGAGCGTTTTTGCTCCGCTTTGAAGGCAGGATACCCTTTCAGTATGCAGACCAGCTGCTTCGTGTGGTGGCGGTGTTTGTTGTGCTGCGAATGGCTGCTTTTTTCATTGGCGGGATGTACCGGAGGTTGTGGCGGTATGCCAGCATTGGAGAACTGTTTACGATTGTGCTGCTGGTGACGCTGGGAAGTGTATTCAGTGTGCTGGGAATATGGTTAACCTTTGGTTCTTTGGCCATACCGCGCAGCATTTTTGTTCTGGAATGGATTTTGGCCATCGGATTGGTGGGAGGTACGCGGATTGGCTGGCGGGTTTTCCGGGATCACGTGCTTTCGCCGGGGGCGAGGTATAAGGGGAATCCAGTACTTATTGTCGGCGCCGGGGATGCCGGTGTCATGGCCGTCCGGGAACTGCAGAACCATTATCATGGGACGGTGCATGTGGTCGGCTTTGTGGATGACGATCCCAATAAGCAGGGGGCTAAGGTCTTAGGATATGATGTCTTAGGTACCCGTGAGCATATTGTCCGAATTTGTCGGGAGCATCAGGTGGGAGAAATTGTGATTGCCATTCCTTCCGCGGCTCGGCAGGACATTCGGGATATTGTAGAGCGGTGCCAGGAGACCGATGCCAAGACGAAGATCCTGCCCGGTGTCTATGATCTGATTGAAGGCAATGTTTCCGTGAGTCCGATCCGGGAAGTGGAAGTGGAGGACCTGTTGGGACGGGAACCGGTGCGAGTGGATCTGGAAGGGATGTCCCAGTACTTGACGGATCAGGTGGTCTTGGTGACTGGAGCCGGCGGCTCCATCGGCTCGGAACTATGCCGGCAGATTGTGCGCTTCTCCCCCCAGTTGATCCTGTTGCTGGATGCCTGTGAGAATAATGTTTATGAGATCGATATGGAACTGCGCAACCAGGTGCCTGAACAGGAGATCTATCCGCTGGTGAAGGATGTGAAGGATAGGGAAGGCATTGCTGCGGTCTTTCGTCGATTTAAGCCGGATGTGGTGTTCCATGCGGCGGCCCACAAGCATGTGCCCATGATGGAGGCGAATCCAGAAGAGGCCATTAAGAACAATGTCATGGGAACGATCAATGTGGCCCAGGCCGCGAAAGCGTTCTCCTCGAGCAAGTTTGTTCTCATATCCACGGATAAGGCTGTGAATCCGACCAGTGTAATGGGAGCCAGTAAGCGCATCGCGGAAATGTTCATTCAGTTTTTGGATCAAAGCAGTGCTACCAACTTCGTTGCTGTGCGGTTTGGCAATGTGCTGGGATCGAAAGGGTCTGTGATTCCGCTCTTTAAGAGGCAGATTGCCAACGGCGGCCCGGTGACCGTCACCGACGAGAAGATGGTTCGGTATTTTATGACCATTCCCGAAGCGGTGCAGTTGGTGATTCAGGCGGGTACCATGGCCCAGGGCGGTGAGATCTTTGTCTTGGATATGGGTGAGCCTGTTAAGATTATGGATCTGGCCCGGAGCCTGATCAAGTTCTCCGGTTTTGAGCCCAATCGCGATATCCCTATCCAGGTAACGGGTATGCGCCCGGGGGAAAAGCTTTTTGAAGAGCTGATGCTCGATGAAGAGGGCATAGGCTCCACGACGCATGAACGGATCTATGTGGCAAAACCCTGTGAGTTGAATGCGGACCAGCTGCAACGCACCATGGAAGATTTTGCGTCAGGTGCGGTTCCCTGCAACCAAGACGATACGGAGATATGGATTCGGCAGTTTATTCCGGAGTTTCGCCCGCATGCGGAGGAGGAGACGGAGGAAGAGGGTAAAGCGCCTTTTCCGGCCTCTTCACCGCAGCCTGCGTCTTGGTGAGAAAGGCGGATCTGAAATGACGACGGTCGTCAGATGGGCGGAAGTTTGCTTGATGGTTGATTGTCTTTGGGTAGTGTCGTGGGAAATGAAATCTACAGCCTCAAGAACAAGCTCCTCCTTGATCGGGGGCTGTTTCCAATGAGCCCCGGCATACATGCCCTGGCCGGGTCTCCCCCAATAGCTTGTGTTGTGACCGAGGGTAGTGTCTCTATTGCCCTAACCGGCGAAGTAATAGCCATGGTTCTGGGTTACCGTTAGGGAAAGATGTCATTTCACTCGGATTTCGTGCCGACTACGGGGAACCGGGGTGTGTGGGGGGGAGCGAAGGCAAACCAGGGCGACGACCGTCGTCGCGTTGGTTGTAGAATGGAGTGCTGCGGCTTAGTGAAACGCATGCGCATGCGGAATTCCTGTTTGGTTGTCACGAGTTAAGTATTGAGATTGTGCGTGGGATAATGGGGAAACAACGGGTAGCTTACCGGAAGGGGAATCAAGCTCCACTGGCTAGCTGTTCGGCCCGGGCAAGAACGGCTAGGATTGGTGCTTCCGGGTGTCTGTGGAAGAAATGCTAAAACAGTGTGAGAAGCCTCTGGAAATTCTTAGAGCCGCCATACCGGAAAAGGAGCTTCCCCTGTGCAGTACTTGGTGAGAGTGCTGTGGGCCTAGGAGCCCGATTGCCATGGACGAGGAGAGACATGTACCTGAGACCTGTGATATAGACTGGCTGGCGGCTCGAATGATGGATGCGGCAGCCGCAGGCCTGAAATCGGAACACGAATTGACGTGGCCGGTAATACGACAATGGGGCAGAAGATCCTATTGGCCCGAGCGGGCAAGTCCGATTGCGAGGAAGGCATTCCGTGCTTGGTCGGAAATCAGAAGCCCGCTATCCCGTGTGATTACTGCGGCCGTTCCGCAGAACGTGCAGCGGCCGACGGCTGCTAGCAGGAAGATGGATTGACGGGTGAAGTTTGCGCTGCCCGGCCCGACAAGGAGCAAGTCTGGAGGCTCTCCCTTGTCGATTTTTTGGAAGGGGCATATGGCCGCGGGATGGAATGGATAGTGTGTCATGTATGGGAGCCGTGACCTGAAGCGGGCAAAGATCGCGCTGTTGTGCGCATTTTGTGACGATCCTAGAAGGAAGAAAATTGCACTGGACCGGTTTTGAAGCGACGGTGGTGGTGAAGGAAACGTCTTCGACTGCCTATGAGTGGCTATGTCTTCTGGACGACAGCTGAGATGTGCATCCAACACGAGCACGCGGAGTCTCTTCCCTGGGTACACCGGAGTCTTACAGAAAGTTCGAGCATGGGGGCATCTCGTCATTGCAGCCTTTCTCGGGTGATGGCGGCTTGAGTAGCCGGGAGGACTAGATAAGCTTCTTGACCGCTTCATCAGAAGCTGAGGTGTTTCTCCTCTTTGAGATGATCGGGATAGAAGGAGAGCCATGCCAGACCCAAACAGGAAGGAGAACTGTGAACGTGTCGCATGGCATCGATGTGAAGTCGTATTCTTACCGACGAAGATCAACTGGTGCGGATTTTCGCTGCCGAGTATTATACAAAGAGCTATTCTGAGGATCAAGACGTGATGCCGCGTATCATTGCCAGTATGGATGAACATGGATTGGACGCTTTCAGACACGCCATTGTCCACTTCGATCGTCTGCCACAGTCGCAAAGAAGTGTCGCTTGGGTGCTGGAACAGTTCCGTCGGGGCAGGGTTCAGGGTAACAATTGGTGGCACTTTAACCGTTTGCTGGCGGACATGCCTTTGGAGCTTGTTGTTCCTAGGATGGACGACATCAGGGGCATTGGGAACATACAAAGTACAACCGCAGAGACCATCCAGCAACGGCGGGAGTTGGCTGATCTCACCACAGATACGCTGTGGCAAAAGCTCGTTGACTTTACGATAAAATCTGATGGCCAGTATGTCACGGATATCAATTGGAGGTATGCCAAGCAGCTGGTAACAGAGTTGGCCCTAAGGACAGACTTCGCGGAGGACTTGGTCTTCGACGTGCTCGGCGATCAAGAACGCGAGGGCGACTATCTGGCGGTGTGCTGCACGATGCTGGCCGGCCAACGGACGATGCATGCTGCTATACCTTTGCTGATGGACCAAGTAGCGATCAACGGAGACTTGATTTGTGAAGAAGGCGCGCAGGCACTGGTTCGCATTGGCACCGAGACGGTGTTGGAGCAAGTGGCGGAACGTCTTCCCTCAGAAAGCGATTACTTCCAGCTCTTCGCGTCCACCATATTTGGTGATGTGAGAAACCCCAAGGCGGCGGCATATGCGTATTCTTTGCTGAGGGCAGTGAACGACAAAGTCGCACACTCAAAGTTAATTGAATCGCTGTGCTGGTCTTTGGAAGAATGGTACCTAACGGAGGCCTATGATTTCATTCTGCAAGGTCAGTATATCCCATTCTTTCATGATCTTCGTAAGCCTTTGTACTGCGCAGCCAAGATCACGGGTCTTGATTTTCCAGAATTGGGCGTGTGGCGGCGTGACTTCGAAGAGGAAGAGAAACGCGTTGACAAGCTAACGCCGGAGTTGGAGCAGCTGCTGGATCGCAGTAATGAGCCGGAACGCCAGTCGCAACCGCTTGCAACGCCTGTGAGGCGCGCTCCCAAGATTGGCCGCAACGAACCTTGCCCCTGCGGCAGTGGCAAGAAATATAAGAAGTGTTGTCTCAAATAATAGGCCCTGGAAAGCGTCTTGTGCTGTGAGGCGGACTTCCTAGCAGACTTCCGCTGCCTCGAAACTGGGCGGTGAAAAAGGGATTGAAAAATTAGACGGCATGATTTGCTGGGCAACCGTACCGCTTTAGGAAGTACGATGGAACACCCGAGCTATGCGGCGGGTTTGTCTGGGGATGGGCACGCTTCTGTGAGTGTTATATCCTGGATTCCCGGATTTCTGTAACGAGGACTCCGGGTGTCTAGCCATAAACGCCTTCTATACGTCCTTTTCGAGCAGTTCAGGCTAGCTTTTATCCTCGTTATGTGTTATAATAAACATAACGAGGAGGTGGTTCGATGCCAGCCATCGTGTATCAAACCGACAAACGGACCGGTATTACTTATGTGTATGAGTCCGTATCCTACTGGGATAAAGAGAAACAGCAATCCAGAGCAAAGCGCAAGCTGATCGGTAAACTAGACCCAGAGACTGGCGAACTGGTTCCTACCCGAAAGAAACGTACCGAGACCGAAACAGAAGCGAGAAAGCCTGGACCTTCGCCGGCCACGGAAGTAACGCGGGAGTTTTGCGGTGCTACCTATCTTCTGGATGCCATTGGATCCCAGATCGGAATTACAGAGGATCTGCGAACGTGTTTCCCAGATCGGTACCAGCAGATCTTATCGGTTGCCTATTACTTGATTCTGGAGGACAAGGCACCACTGTTGCGGTTCCCTAAATGGTCTCGCTTACACCGGCATCCGTACGGTAGGACCATCACGTCCCAGCGCAGTAGTGACCTCTTTGCATCGATAACCGAAGACGAACGGTATCAATTCTTCCTTTTGCAGGCCAAACGCCGGACAGACAAAGAATTCTGGTGCTGTGATACAACATCTATCTCCAGCTATTCTGAGCAACTGAGACAGGTTCGCTATGGGAAGAACAAGGAAGATGACCGGCTCCCCCAGATCAACCTGGCTCTCCTCTTTGGTCACGATTCCAACCTGCCGTTTTACTACCGGAAGCTGCCCGGGAACATCACAGACGTCAAGACAGTGAAGAATCTCTTGCAAGAAATGGACTTCCTCAAGCATCGCAAGGTCCGATTGGTGATGGACCGAGGTTTCTATAGCGAGTCGAACGTAAATGAGCTATTCAAAGAGCACATGAAGTTCATCGTGTCCACGAAGACTTCTCTTCGCTTTGTCCGAAGCGAATTGGATCGAGTGCAACCAACAATGAGGCACTGGGACCGTTACGACCCGCAAACGGAGTTGTATATGCACTGCGAGACGATACAATGGAATTATTCTCAACCAAGGCCCTACAAAAAGGATGTTCTTCGAGACAAACGTCGACTGTACCTACATATCTACTATAATAGTGAACGGGCCGCCGAGGAAGAAAGGCGTTTCTACACTTTCTTAACAGAACTCAAAGCGGAATTACTCAAGGATAAACGAAAGGCAGCCCACGAGAAGCTGTACAAGAAATACTTCCAGGTAATGAAAACACCAAGGCGTGGCACACGAGTGGAACCTGATGAAGCCGCCATCGCGGAAGCGAAGCAATACCATGGTTACTTTACTCTCCTCAGTAACGTCATCAAGGATCCTAAAGAAGCCCTGCAGGTTTACCGGAACAAGGACCTCACCGAGAAGGCTTTCGGAAATCTCAAAGAGAGGTTAAACATGCGTAGGATGCTGGTATCTTCCCAGGCTAGCCTGGACGGCAAGCTGTTCGTTCAATTTGTCGCCCTAATCTTCTTATCCTTCATCAAGAAGCGCATGCAAGATGAAGGATTGTTTGCCAAACACACTCTAAACGGTCTCTTGGACGAATTGGATGTGATTGAATGCTATCACTATCCGGGCTCGAAACCTAGATACAGCGAAATCACCAAGCCGCAAAAAGAACTGTATGAAAAAATGGGAGTTGCGCCGCCAGCCTCGTTACAGTAATCTGGGAATCCAGGTTACTGAGCGGATGGAGGCAGATTACGCGATCGCAGTAAGCCGGGATCGGTGATCAAATGGAAGCGGAGTCAGTGATCGATTTTGCCGGAATCCGCGAAAGAGAGTTGCTGGCAGGAGGCAACAGGCCCCTGTCAGATGACGTGTTTTAGACACAAATTATGAGAGCGCCAAGAAGAACCTTCCTCAAAACTAGGCAGGCTAGGTTTTTCTTGTAACGTATTTCAAAAATACGCCAAACCTCGTCGGCGTTGACAGACGCAAGATCACAACGAAGGAAAATCGCAGAAGGAGAGGCCGTGATGGTTCAATCAGGTGGAGGCTTCACACTAGTAGAAGTGCTTTTGGTTCTAACTGTTATTGGTGTTGTAATAGCGGTATCTATTCCACTTTTTGGCGGCTATCTTGAACAAGTCAGCTCAGCGGCGTGTATGGCTAATCGCAGTCAGTTCCGCCGTATGTATGAGGCCCATCTCATTGCGGAAGGTAAACGGCATAGTCTATTAGAGTTCGGTGCTTTTTTGGATAGTTACGATAAAGAAATCTGTCCTGGTAGCGGTGTTATAGCTTTTTTGGAGCAGAGAATCTCTTGCAGTGTGCATCAAGATAATGACGAGGATGATGGGGAATCTGTTCCGTTCCTCTGAGTGGGTGCCTAGCCTCTCTGCAGTGGCCATAGAGGGCGATGGGAATTTTTCAAAGGGCTCAGAATACTTGAAGGAAGTTTATCTTTGGCCAACATGCAAACTTGTGGTTATCTGGGATGAGGTAACTATGCCTTAAGGACCAAAACCACTAGATGTCGCGTAGAATAGATGTTCCTACGCGGGATTTATCCTCTTGATATACTCGTGTTCGAGGTGAGTATGCCTTAAGGACGAACAATTGTTCTCCACAAGATGTGGCGTAGAATAGGGGTTCTTGCGCGGAATATATTTACCCTTACCAAAAGTCAACGAGGTGAGTATACCTTAAGGACAAACAAGCGTTCTGTACGACATGTTGTCTAAAGGTAACATGGGCACACAATATGTTGTATAAAGTCAAAATATTCACGCGACTTTGACTCGAGGTGAGTATGTCAAAAGGACAAACAGATGTTCTGTACGATATGTTGCCTAAAGGTAACATGGGCACACAATATGTTGTATAAAGTCAGAATATTCACGCGGCTTTGCCTCGAGGTGAGTATGTCAAAAGGATTAACCTCGGAAACGCCGATGAATAAGGGGTTTCAAAGACTACGAAATGAACTGCAATTATTTGGCAAAATCCGAGCAGTTTTCAATGCTGTGCTATACACTATATATAGTATCCCGCGAACTGCTACATACTATATTCTGCATAA
>PUOC01000273.1 GCA_003551965.1 Clostridiales bacterium
GACGCAGCATATCCACTTCCTCTGCACGCAAACCAGCTGACGAAGGCACCAAGACCGTTTCAACGGCCACCAAGTTTTGGTCTAGGTCCTCGGCTTCAACGAAATCCAATGGGACCTGCCGAGTACGAAAGGCCGTATAGATAGTTTGCATGGTCTGCAGCAGTGAACCGATGGTTCCCACAGCATCGTGATGTGCTGCCGCGTGTTTCGAATAGAGGATCGCTGCTCCACTGCGCACTTTGTCCGCCGCGGCCAGTGCCGGGCTGACGCGGTGAATGCAATGGTTCATGGCTTTGGCCGTGTCCAGCTTTTCGGTGGGCCGGCGGTCTGCATCGACCATGCCGAACATCTGCGGTTCCGGGGCTCCTTCCACGGGACAATCGGCCCGCCACTGGTAATACATAATTCCTTTGATGCCCCGGGCCAATGCAGCATAGGTCTGCCGTTCATAGTCTGCCGGGCTCAAATCCACGTGGGCATCGTATTCAATCAGCCATGCCGTTTTTCCGCGGCCTGCAGCAGCGCTTTCTGCACCATCCAAGACCATACAGGCCCACTCCGTACGTGTAGGGTTGGAGAGGCCGTATAGGGTCAGTCCCAAAAAGTCGGTCTCTTCCGCCATGCCATAGAAATCTTCACCGCGAACCGCTGCATCCGCTTGAAACGGGCACGGCATGGGATTGGTGAACACCGGCCGTTCCGGATCTCCGCTTCTGCTGCTGCTTCCCACGGCGCCTATGAAACGGGACAGTGCGTCCGTACTAAAGACACGCCAGTCAACCCAAGCCTGGGCATGCCCAGAGGCAGCCGGCCGCTCTCTCGGAGGTTGGATTTCCTCCCACTGTCTGTAGCAGCCCAGCGCGTGGTGCCAACCCTGCCAGGCCTTATTCAGCGCTTCGATGGAGCGATACTTGGCCTGCAGCCACTGCCTGTAGGCTTCCACGGTATAAGGATTGTAACAGTACAGTCCGCGGCTTGGATAGGCCGGTTCATTGTACAGCTGGTAGGACGTCACAGCGGAAAACGTGCGGAAATGCTCCGCCGAAGCCTGTGTGCCGTCCAAGTTGTCCTGGAGCACTTGTGGGTGGTGCAGACAGCTGCGCACGAACCAGCCCCAATGGAAGGGCATTTCACGGCCTTCCGCATCGACCATCACCGTATCGCCGTCGTCTCCAAACGTCATCGTATATCCCTGCAGGCGAACTTGAAAGGCCAAATCCAATGTCTCCGCCTGCTCTAGCATGGCATCCACAAAGGGAAAACGGGCATAGATTGCGCCGTCATCGGTCCGGCCCACTTCTCCGAGGGCTGCACAGCGGACGAGATCGAAGCCGGCGTCTTTGATGTCCTGCAAATCCTTTTTCATTTCCGGTTGGCGGCGTTCGCCTTCGGGAACGGGAACTTTCGCCGGATGATAGGAAGCATAATACGAAACCCCTAGTCCGATTCGGGGTTCGCCATTCTGGCAGAACAGTCCGTTGACCATCCGATACTGATTTTCCATATTGATTGTCCTCCCATTCAATGTCTTCCTCCCTAGCCATCGTCCCGGCTGAACCAGAAGAAAATTCCCTTCCTCAGCCCATACAGTGCCGAAGAAGGGAATTCTGGTCGACGCGGCTAGTACAGCAGATACGGCGTCCTGGCTTCTTTGAATTTCTGTGCATCGTGCTTCCAATCGGCGGTGATCTCCTCGGCAGATTTGCCGCGATCGAGACCATTGCGGACTGCATCTGTCCCCATCAGCCGGTCGATGGCGTAGATTTCGGCACCTTCCGGCGGTTTGCGCCAATTTGTTTCCTGGGGATAGAGCTCAAAAATGGTTTTCAGCAGGGTCAACCCCGTCAGACAGCTGTCTACCCTGCCCTTGTCCGTCACTGCCACCTGCACGCCGCCGCACTCTTCGCCCACATGCTTGGAAAACGTGGGTTGGAAATATACCGGCCTGAATAGGACCCCGGAAAGGTCTTTCTGCCGCATGGCCGCGGCCAAGTCTAGGGGATCAATCCACGGAGCACCGATGTACTCAAAGGGATTGGCCGTGCCCCGCCCCTCGGACAAATTGGTCCCTTCAAAGAGGCAGGTGATAGGATAGACCAGAGACGTCACCGAACTGGGGATATTTGGCGACGGCGGTACCCAAGGAATGTCCATGGCATCCGCATATTGGCCATTCCAGCCCTGGCACTTGACTACTTCCACTTCAGCGTCGTAGTTGAACTCGGTATTGGCCCAAAGTGCCAGCTCCCCCACGGTCATGCCATGCCGCTGGGGCATCGGCAGTGCGCCGACAAAGGACTCAAATCCTTCCTCGAGAATGTTGCCCTCGACCCGCCGTCCAATGGGATTGTACCGGTCCAGAACCAAAAATGGCACGTTGTTTTCACCGCAGGCTTCAATGGCATAGAACATCGTACTCACATACGTGTAGTAGCGCACTCCCACGTCTTGTATGTCAAAGACCAGCAGATCAATCTTGGACAGCATATCGGGCGTCGGTTTGCGGGTATCGCCGTACAGGCTGTATATCGGAATTCCTGTCTTCGGATCCACATGATCGACCACTTCGCCGCCGGCTTGGATGCTTCCCCGGACACCATGTTCGGGACCAAACAGTGCAGCAACCGCCACGTCATCCCGGTCATGCAGTACATCCACATTGCTGCGCAGCTCCCGGGTGGTTCCGGTATGATTGGTAATGAGCCCAACATACTTACCACGCACGCGGTCCATTTCCTGCGACAGCAGCCTGTCGAGGCCTGAACTGTAGTTACTCATGTTATTCCTCCTCTTCTTTTTCTCCACCGCGGGCACGTACCGAAGAAGCCTAGGCCTGCCGCGAGAACACTTCTTGCAAACGCTGAACGACCATCCATTCCTCGCCTTTTTCCAATGTGTGGGGATTGATCTCAAAACCATCGTCCGACATGGTGCTGACAACGATAGCGGGTTGGCCGTGTTTCAGCTCGGCCACCATCTCCTCCCTGGTCCGGTCTACGATATCTCTGTTCCAACTGACATAGAGCCGGGGTATGCTTCTAAACTGGATACCGGGACTGATGCCTTCCCCTTTGTGCAGACATACCCCTGGAAGTTCACGCA
>PUOC01000034.1 GCA_003551965.1 Clostridiales bacterium
AACTGTCAAAGGGCATGTCGGTGACAGCCTCGATAATCAGTCCCAGAACAACGAAGCCTGCGTTATTGTAATGGAAGCGTTCCCCAGGCACGCCGCACATGGGCTTATGAATGAACAGCGGGAGCAGGTCCTTGGAGGTTCTGATTTTGTAGTTCGGATAGTCGGTCCATAGCTCGCTGTAGTCGCTCATAACGGTTTCGTCGAAATAATCCGCCATCCCTGAAGTGTGGTTGAGCAGCTGTTTCACCGTGATACGGCCATCAACGGCATGCAGATCGAAGGCCAGCAGATTACCGATGGGGGTATCAAGGGCAAAAAGCCCTCGCTCCATCAGCTGCAGAATGGCCGCGGCAACAAAGCCCTTTCCAGCTGAGGCTGTGGGAAATCTCGTGTCCACATGGTTGGCGACCCGATTCGCGGCGTCAGCCCAGCCATAAGCCCTTTGGAAGAGAATTTCGCCCCGGCGCTTCACGGATATGACCCCGCTGAAGCTGCCGCACAGATCGTCTGGGAAACGCATTATATACCACCGTCCCTTGTGTCGTCGCCCGCCCTGGGCCGGCCACTGTGATAGACGCCCGGGATACCCTTGCTGCGGCAGTTTTCTCAGGCTCACGACTGCGGCTACCATATCTTCATCATAGCACTTCTCGTGCACGTCTGCATCCAGAGCGGCCCGCTACATTGATAAAAAAGGGTGAGCCCAAAGGCCCACCCTGTTGTTGCGTTTATGCTCCCCGAACACGCCCTGTCACCGCGCCCCTGTCGCGAGCTGCTGCCGCTTGCGCCCAGACATCATCGGAGATGGGGCGATCGAAACTGCGAAAGCCCGCCAACTTAAATCCAAATTTCTCAGCCAAGGTCCGCAGAAACCGCAGATGATCCATGTTTAAGTCCGCTCCAATGCTGACACTCTGCAGATGACGTTCAAGTGCCAGGATCATGGTCTCGGACATGCATGCATAGGCCAACCCTTTATCGAAGCCGAAATCCCAACCCAAATCCGGACGATAGGGCACTTCGACAATGCCGCCGTCGATAACCATCACATCGTCTCGCTGTTCAAGTACCTCACGGCTGACGTTGGCCGGCCGGGACATGTCACAGACAAAACTGCCCCATTTGAGCATATGCGGCTTAATCAGCGCTTCTGGACTGCTGGTGGCGGACAGGATAATGTCCGCTTCGGGAAGATACCGTTCCACGTCCACTGTCAACACAATGCGCTGCGTGCTCTCGGCTACGTCCCGGGCAAATTGGAGCCAGTCTCCCAACTTGTCAGACGGATCAGGTGCCCCAGGAAGCGATGCGGCATAGGCCGAAAGGCTCTGGGCAGGGAACTGGCGTCCCTGCGCGGCCTCTTTGGCCGTGCGGCGCAGAAACTCCGCAAACACTTTCAACAGCCGATGGTGGCTCTTTTCGGGCCTGGCTGGGTTGCCGATGAGAATCAGGCGCTGCACCTGTTCCCCCAGGAGGCACGTGGATGCTTTGCCTATGGCACCGCCAGCCCCGACCACAGCGGCTGTACTTCCCTCAAGATCAAGCCCGGCTTTTTCGGCGCCGATGGTCAGCGCATCGACACCGGAAATGACCGTGTAGCTGTTGCCGGTGGTGATAGGCACCGGTACTTTGTTCAGGAGAGAACGGCCGCCCATGGTTACCACGGACGTGTATGCACCGAGACCGACAATCTCTGCCCCCCGGGACGCAGCCAGTTCCACAGCGTCCTTGATCTCTGCTTCTGCCTGTTCTTTTTCCATTTCCATCAATTGATGGGCTGTGCGAGGAACACAGATGAACTCGCCGTATGCCCGGCTGCCGTCTTCGCCTTGAATCACGGTCGAAGAGACGACGAACGGTTCAACCATATCGTTCCACCGCAAGCTCAGGTCTTCTAGCTGCTCTTCGGTAAACACACCCATGCTCTTGTCGAAATCCGTGTAGTTAGCCAGATGGACCGGATGAATCAAAAAGGCAAACCGTGTCATGTCCGGTTCTGGCACAACCGGCTGCACCGGTTCTGCCGGTGCATAAGACGTCAGTTCGCCCTCCGGCTGCCAACCAACGAGGTGACCTAGGATGCCTGCCGTATTGCGGCAGGAAAGCACCTTTGCTGTCTGTTCGATGGCATCCAGTGCCCGTTGGATTTCGGGGCGGCCCGCAATCAAAGGTGGCTCGACACGGATTACGCTGGCTCCGTTCAAAGTCGGAGCCAAACGCAGGCGTTGTGTGTTGAGCATATAACTAGACACCAGGGGCGTTAGCATTTCCTGTTCTGCCAACACACCCATCAGGCTGTGGGGATAGGTATTTTTGTCTGTACCGAAATCGATTCCCAGCATGTAACCGCGGCCGCGAATTCCTCGGATGACCGCCGGGTACCGGGCTTGAATATCCAGCAACCCTTGTTTGAGTTCCGTACCCATGTGGCGCACGTGATCCACAAGAGCCGCGTCGTCCTCGGCGAGCATGGCCATCACTTCCAGTCCCACCGTACAGGCCAGCCCATTGCCGGCAAATGTTGACGAATGCTTCATACCAAAGGCCTCTGTGTACATGTCCTCGGTACACAACACGGCACCAATGGGAACCAGTCCTCCGCTCAGAGCTTTGGCCAGCAGCAGTACATCCGGGGCAATCGATCCGTGCTCGCAGGCAAACAGAGCGCCGGTGCGTCCCAAGCCTGTCTGGATCTCATCGAAGATCAGTGGTACATCATAGTGATCACACAACTTCCGCACCTCCTGCAGGTATCCCGCAGGCGGCTCCACAATGCCGCCCTCGCCCTGGATGGGTTCAAGCATCACAGCAGCAATGTCCGGCTTCTCTGCAAGCATCGCGTTCAGGGCCTCGCTGTTTCCGTAGGGTACATGATGAAACCCTTCTATCGGAGCACGGAACGCTTCTTGATATAGCGGGTTCCCCGTGGCCGACAGCGCGCCTAAGGTTTTGCCGTGAAAACTATTGGAGGCACTGATAATATCGCGGCGGCCTGTGCGGGCCCGGCATAGTTTTATCGCCGCTTCCACGGCCTCGGCTCCCGAGTTCGTGAACACCGCGTATGCCATTGCATCGGGTGCAGCAGCCA
>PUOC01000021.1 GCA_003551965.1 Clostridiales bacterium
CAGTGGACCGTCCCTGGCGGGGTATTGTCAGTCGCGATGGGTGGAAGTACGCCGTCTTGGAAGGACAGCCTTGGATGCTTTTCAACCTCAACAACGACCCCTATGAATTGGTGAATCACGCGCTCAATCCTGCCCACAAAGGAAAACGCGCCCACCTGCAGCAGCGCCTGGCCCAATGGATGGATGAGACTGGCGACAACCAGTTTCGTCTGCCGAACACTACATGACTGCTTCGTCCCCGGGGCGGCCTGTGGACAAGCCATGGCTGCAGGGCGACCCGGTGATGACGGGCTCATCTTCACAGAAGAGGAGGTTTCTAGCATGCATGATCAGCCGACACCCGAACAACAGCTGCAGACAAGCTATCGTCAGAGCAACGTCATCTGGGTCTTCGGTGATCAGCACCGGGCCCAAGCCATGGGCCATCGCGGAGACAAAAATGTATCGACGCCCAACCTGGACAATTTGGCACGCACCGGCATGCAGTTTACCAACGCAGTGGCCGGTGCTCCCTGGTGCTGCCCCTTCCGGGGCTCACTCTTGACCAGCAGCTATCCCCACCAATCGGGAGTAGACCGAACACCCAGTGCCCTTGACCCCAATCTGCCCACTGTGGTGCAGCCCCTGCGCGAAGCCGGCTACCACACGGCGTGGATTGGCAAATGGCACCTCGACGGGTCCAACTCCAGCGAGCACTACGTGCCGGCCGAGCGCCGCGGCGGTTTCGATTATTGGTTGGGATATGAGAACAACAATAATCAAGAAGAAACCTACGTCTACGGAACCAATCAACCGGACCCTGTGCGGCTGGATGGCTACGAAACCGATAGCTTGACCGATTGTCTGATCGAACACCTTACAGGGCACGTCCAATCCAGCCGCGGAAGCGACGGGGATTATCAGCCGTTTTTCGCGGCGCTTTCCGTGCAGCCGCCCCACAGCCCCTACGTGCCGCCGTCCCATGACAGCAGCGCTTTTTATCACAACCCTGCCGATATAACACTGCGGCCGAATGTGCCGCAGGTACAGTGGATCGAAGAAAAGGCCCGTCTCGACCTGGCCGGGTACTACGGGATGATAGAAAATCTCGATGCCAATCTGGGAAAACTGCGTGCGGCACTGAAGCATCTCGGCATCGACCGGGAAACCTATATCGTCTTTTTCTCCGATCACGGAGATTGCCTCGGGTCCCACGGGCAGTGGGAGAAATCCAGTCCCTGGGAAGAATCGATCAAGATCCCCTTCATCATCGGAACGGTGGGCGGAAACTATCACATGAAAACGGGGCTTTCCCCAGACATGATCAACCATGTGGATATCGCCCCTACGACGCTGGGATTGTGCGGTATTTCCACGCCCTCCTGGATGCAGGGCTTTGATTTCTCCGACCGCTGCATCAAAGAAGGGCGGCCCGAACATGGCCAGAGCACTGCACCCCGGTGTGCCGAGCCCACATCGGCCTATCTGCAGCAAATTCCCGCCAAGTTCCATCGCCATTCGGTCAACAAACCTTGGCGGGGCATACTGACCCGGGATGGCTGGAAATATGTGTGCATGCCCGACCGGGACTGGCTCCTCTTTAACATCCATGAAGATCCCTTTGAAATGGCCAATCTCTGCCATGATACGGTGTTCCAGGCACAGAAGGAGCGCTGCCACAGAGAACTGCAGCAGTGGATAGAGTATACCGGGGACGAGTTCCCCCTGCCGGACATCGCGCTGTCCTGACCGCGCAAGAACGACCATTCGAGCATGCAGAAACGCCGCAGCCAGAAAGGCGGAGTGTCTTCCATGACCCAGAGCCACAGACCCAATCTGCTCTTTATTTTCACCGACGAACAGGCCGTCCGTACCATGAAAGCTTATGGGCAAGAGGATATACAGACACCGAACATGGACAAATTGGCGGAGGAAAGTATTCTCTTCGAAAATGCCTATGTCACCCAACCGGTCTGTACACCCTCACGATCCAGCCTGCTGACAGGTCTCTACCCCCACACCAGCGGCTGCACGGAGAACAACCGTCCTCTGCCGCCGGACGTTCCCTGTTTTCCGGAGTTGGGCCGTTTTGAGGCCTATGAAACAGCGTATTTCGGCAAGTGGCATTTGGGCGACGAGATCTTTGCCCAGCACGGATTCGAGCACTGGCGCAGTGTCGATGACAGCTATTACCCGTACTATACGCCCGGGCGCGATCGCAGTGCACGCAGTACCTATGCGGACTTTTTGGCTGCCCACGGACAGCAGCCGGATATGGGCAATGAACACGGCATGGACGGTTTCAGCCGGGATTTCGCGGCGCGGCTGCCAGAAGGCCTCAGCAAACCAGCCTATTTGGCCCAAGAAGCTTGCCGGTTCATCCGCACACACAAAGAAGACCCTTTTGTGCTTTTCGTCAATTTTTTTGAACCGCATATGCCCTTTTTCGGCCCCCGGGACGGACAGTATGATCCAAACCAGGTACCGCTGCCGCCAAACTTCGATCACGACCTAGATGAAAGCCATTCCCTCAAGGCCCGCCTTTTTCGCCGCGCCTACGCTGAACACGGGCACAGCGGACTGCCCCTGAAAACCAAAGACGATTGGCGCCGCCTGACAGCAAACTACTGGGGGCTCGTCAGTCAGGTAGATACCTACCTCGGCCATATCCTGGATACCCTCAGCCAGTGCGGATTGGACGATGATACCATTGTTGTCTTCACCAGCGATCACGGCGACATGATGGGCGCCCACCGACTGCTGGCTAAATGCGTCATGTTTGAAGAGGCCGTGAAAGTACCACTGCTCTTGAGGTTGCCCCATGGGGATGCTCGGCGTATCGCCGAGCCCGTCAGCCAAATCGATCTGGTACCGACCTTGCTGGATGCCATGGGCCAAAACGTCCCGGATCAACTGCAAGGATACAGCTGGCTGCCCTTTCTCCAAGGAAGACAGGGCCTGACCGAGACCGATGTCTTTATCGAATGGAATGGCGGAAACTCGGGTTTTGGCGATGTGATCGGCGGTGTCAAGATCTTAGACTGCTGGCGGGAAATGGCCGACGACCAAACCATCCGCCGGGCCCTGCAGGATCCTGTCCGTACAG
>PUOC01000105.1 GCA_003551965.1 Clostridiales bacterium
GCCGCTTCGTTCTGGAATTGGAACGCGGCGGAGAGCCTGCGGGACGTTACGAGATCCCGATGCAGCTTCCCGCAGAATCGGAGCGCCGCTGGCGGTTCACTGTGCCGACCGTCATTGATGAAAAAGCAGAGTTTGAGGACGAAGAAAACGATGATGCTGCTTTCATAGCTGATCATACCATATATTCTTTCTTAGCGAAAAGCCGATCTGTGGCGGTGACAGGAAATTTCCTCGTCAACGGCGAAACGGCTGCCCGGGCGGAGAAGCATGCGCGGGATCTCAACCTTGAGCGGGAACAAGTGCTGGTGGTGGGAAGAGAGCGGGCAGGATTCGACTTTCTGGCTTTGGATGAGGATCGCCCCTTAGATGTTATCTATGCTCATGTACGGTCTCTTCCCCAGGAATGGGTGGCTTACAGCAATCTTTCGGCAGTGGTGATCGCCGATGGTGACCTGGGTGAACTGAACACCATGCAAGAACAGGCCATCACCCAATGGGTCCAGGCCGGCGGCAATCTTGTCGTGACGGGAGAGACGCTCCGCCCAAATTTACGTTCATCCCTGCTGTCGGGGATGTTCGGCGAAGAACCGTCTCGTAAGGAAACCGCGGAAGTGAATACGGCCGAAGGCGAATACGGGAACTTAATCGATCTAGACACGGTGGAAAGCTGGCATATGCGCGAACCATCGGCCGACGTCCTCGCCCATGCCGACGGTGTGCCACTGCTGCTGCGGCAGAGGCGGGATAGTGGTGCCGTGCATGTTCTCACCTTTGATCCGAAACGCTACGGTGTCGGCGCCTGGCCCCACAAGGCAGAATTCTTCCAAGCACTGCTGACGCCTGAACTCACGGCAGCCTTTGACAGTCTTCCGGAATTGGACCAACATGCCAATGCTATGCTCCATTCCATACCCCTGGCCATTGCGGATCGTCCCGTAGTGGCATGGGCGTTGGGCCTGTTTGTTCTGCTTGCTGCCGTTTGCTTTTATACAGGAGTACGTTCCAATCGACGCGTATTTTGGGGTCTTATGCTCCTGCTGCTTATCGGTTTCTCTAGCGGAACCTACTTCCTGTTCGGACAAACAATGTATGCAAACCAAGATTTTGCCAAAGAAACAGCGCTGATCGAAAAAGAACCGGATTCAGAGCGGGCCATGGCCCAGAGTTACTTCACTCTCTACAGCAACTCCGGCAAAGCCGACCGAACACTGCGGCTGCCTCGAAGCTTTGGTCTGCCGTATCCGCTGACACCGGAAGCAGAAGAGCTGCTGCGGGGAATGCCGACAGTGGTGCTGCAGGGAGGAGAATCTCTTCTGACCCTGGCTGACCGAAATCTCCCGGCGGTCCAGAGCATCAAAGGCCAGTATCAAATGGAGCTGCCGATCTTGGCTGCATTCGGCGATGACAGCCGCACCCTGCACATCAATAACGAAAGCCGGTATGCCATGGAAGAGGTGTATCTGCGATACGATGGTTACTTCTATATATTGGACCCCGTGGCCAGTGAAGAGGCCCGAACCTTTGATTTTCACGATCACCGCCGGCAGCGGGACCGTCCGTGGACCTATCAACAGGGAGACTGGGAACCGATACAATGGGAATCGATGCTCCATGCCCGCTCCTTGGGAGCCCTCTTTGAACACGCCAGCCGCGGCAATGATGATCAAAATATGCTGTTGGCCAAGATCAACGGCCGTCCCGACCATTTCGAAGACCTATTTCCGGGCACGCTTTTCTATGACGGCTTTCTGGTAATACCGCTGTCCTCGTAAAGGATGTGAAGCTGTGATTGATGATAAAGTCCTCTATAAATACACCACCTTGGTGCTGCTGTTCTACGCGGGGCTGATTATCGCTCTGTGGCCGGAAGGTGCGGGGGCTAGTTATACGCGGCCCCATCGGCTTGATGTGGGATTTCCCTACACCTTTTTGCTGGCCAAGGCGCTGATAGCGGCTCTGCTCAGCGGCCAGTTGGCGAAGGCCCTGGGGCAGCCGCTCCGACAGATGTTGGCGGACATGGCCCATGTATCCATTGTCTGGGCCGCAGCAATTCCCATGGGCCTGCTGCTGGTCTGGTCGGGTATGCTGCCGGCCGCGGATATGGTTATTTTGTACCTCTCGGCGCCATTGTGCATGGCTGGCGTGGCTGCTTTTTCGTATGCCTTTGAGCGGCGCAGCTGGCGGGGGGCTGCGGTGATTGTTTACGGTCTGGGATTGACTGGAACGTTCTTTACCATGGGTTTTGGCGTGACGGCGTTGTTGTGGAATTTCCTGTTCTTGACAGCAGGACTGGTATGGCCGAATCGTGGTTTGCTTGCAGGGGGGAAGCGCAGTGAAATACTTGGATAAATGGATGAGCCGCTATCGGCGTTGGCTGATTCACAAAGGCCTTCTGCAGGGTGCGGCATTGGGTATTGCTCTTACCGGTTTGGTTTGGTTGGCTTCAGGCATTTTGTTGTGGATCATGATTCCTGCAGCGGCGGTGGCTGGTGCTGCCGTAAAGCTGGGTTGGAACCGGGGCCGGGAAGCTTGGATACACGATCTGGATCAGCGCACGGGAATGCAGCAGCGGTTGATCACCCTCCATGAATACCAAAAAGCCCAGGCGGACAATCCGTTTTTGGGTGCCCTGTCTGCCCAGGTCCGCGGACGGCTGGAGGGGCTACAGCCAGCAAAAGTACTGCCTTACCGCTGGCTGCCCGAGGGAGCACTGGTGATCATGCTGGCCTCTGCTTTAGGTACCGGCGTTTGGTTTATGGGTGAAGGGCCCGTAGATGGTCTGACGGTATTCGAGGAACGAGCCCGCCAGGAAGATGAGCTGCAGGAAGAAGAACCTTCCGAGACAGCGGAAGAAGCGGACATGGATGAAGAACAAGATGCCGGCCTTCCCGATGATCTCCCTCCCAGCGAAGACACAGCGGATCGCGACATCATGGACCAAGAAGATACGGCCCGTGATGCAGCCGATGATCTCGACCGCTCGATTGCACGGGACCGGGCGGCACGGGAAGTGGAAGAGGAAACTCGAGAGCTGCGGCGGGAAGAAAGAGGCACCGGTGATGACGACAC
>PUOC01000063.1 GCA_003551965.1 Clostridiales bacterium
CCGGCATATCCGCCATAACAGCTGTCCACCTCTTTGCCGTCGACAAAGACATCCATTTGCCCGGTGAAACCGTAGAAAACCAGATTGAGGCGCTCTTTTTCCGCGGTAAATTCCGTGCTGTACCAAGCGACCCCTTCATAGTGATAAAGTTCCAGTTCCGTGTTCCAACAGCTGGGTACCAATATTCGGCGGTGGTCAGCGGGGAAATACTCGTACCACTTCTCCTCCACCCCCTGGGTCTGCGGATCCGTTTTGAACTTCCAAAATCCATCCAAACTGCGTACGTTCCGCTTACGGTGACGGCAAAACAATCGATTCACATCGGCTTCCCCCTATCCTGTCGCTGTCAGCAGCATGCACGGCCATCGATGCTATTCTTCTTTTACGTCCTGCTTTTTTCCTGTCCCCATGCTATGGCAAACGGCTGCCTGTCTCATCTCCTATAAATTTGTTTCGGCGCGGTTATGACGGGTTTGTCTCTGGTGCCCAAGCACATCGAGCACCGAAGCAGACGGGTTCCAAACGTTCCTTGCGGGGATGCCAGGACGCAGCTGCCATCCCTCTATTGGGGCGAATGGAGACAGGAGGAAATCGCCAAAACAAAATGAATCTATGCAAACCGGGTAGTTTCTGTACTCCTGCCCCATGTAGCAATGATCTAGGCGGCTGTGCCCAAAGAGCTACCCTATAAGCCCAGCAGCAGGCAAAGCAAACGAAGGCGTCCGCTATCTTTCCGGAGTTTGAGGACCTAGCTGGGTTTAAACCTAGCACGCCTGCTGCATAGACTTGTCCCAACGAAAAGAGCTGATCCGCCGAGTCGAAAAAACCCCTTCACATGGCGTTTCGCACTCTAGCATTAACCACCGCTGCGTCTGGGCGAAACAGACGTGCTAGAAGGTATTGATAGGGCTGTCTCTAGAGCGACAGTGAGCAGGCGCTATCCTGCAACATGGAGTGGTGCGGCTCTACGGTGCAGTTTGTCGGAACCGAAGAGATCAACACCTTCCTTGAATCCCGTGGCTTTTTGCCCCAGGGCGCGGCTGCATGGATTTGCAGGAGAAAGGGTCAAATCACTAAACCTTTTCACGAACCCCGGTAGAGAGGCATGAAAGATGCACTATAACCCGATGGCCCGCAAGTAAAAGAGCGCTTCAAGGCCCTGTGGGAACAGGAAGTGGTGGACCGCTGCTGCATCTCCGTCACCGCCCCCAAGAACGATGGCCCGGTATCAAGACAAGAAGCTTTACGGCGCATGCAGAACAGTCATCGACTAACCTGCATGTACTGGAACGACCCGGAACTAGTTGTGCAAGAACTGGAAACAACCTTGGCTTCCATTTTCTTTGGCGGTGAAGCGCTACCCCAGTTGTCGATGAACTTCGGCGCTTCCGGACATGCAGCTTACTTTGGTTCGCCGCGCATCATCGATGAGCGCACGCTGTGGCTGAAGGAATCCCTGCATGATTGGAGCCGGCTTTGGGGATTAGATTGGAACAGTGGGATGCTCCAGGTACAGCGCCGCTGTGCAGAATACTTCGCGCAAGCAGCCTCTGACCGGTTCTTTGTCTCGACCGTTGACAACGCCGGCAGTTTGGATGCCTTGGCCCATCTGCGCCGCAATGAGAACGCGCTAGTCGACTTAGCCGTCAACGAAGAAAACGTCCTAAAAGCACTGGATACGATTATCGACGGCTGGGATCAGGCAGATGAGTACACGTATCAGATCTTTAAAACCTGCAACGATGGCGGGGCTCTCGTCGGCTGGCTGCACATCTGGGCCGATGGTAAGTTTTCGCACCTGAAGGCGGACATTTCGGTCATGCTCTCCAATCCGATGTTTAAGAAATACCTAGTAGTCGATCATTCTTCCAAGAACACCTAGAACTGCTAGCCCTAGTGCAGCACCGATGGTCGATCTGGGTACCCATGCACATGGCAGGATCACAAAAGGGCGTTCTCCGTTCATCGTGCCGATCGCCCAACCCGCGGCTCAATGCCGGGCGGGTTTCCTGGCAATAATGCAGCCGAAAGTAACCCAGCGGTTTTGGTCTCTTTCAATGACAACCTTATCATCACCGACTTCAGGGTCGTAAGTCACAAACTCCTGCCACCACAGCGGACCGTCGCAGGGCTCTTTCGCCTTCAGTATCTCAAAACCAGCAGATTGCAGCAATGCTGCGGTCTTGTCCAGGGTGGAAAAACACACCGACCAGGGCGCCGGCCGGCCGCCTTGTGTCACATAGGGATAAATTTCCTCCGGTATCGGCCGATCGCGGTGCATGGGCTCGCCCAATCCAAAAACACCGCCGGGGCGGAGAACCCGGTAGATTTCGGCGACCCCTTCCAGATAACCCTGTTCACCGTGCATACCCCGGAGCATTTCCAGTGTTGTGGTGCAGTACACAGCATCAAACGATTCACCGGCGAATTTGGTGTCGGGCACGCCCAGCTGCAGCGCCAGAACCCGGTCCTCCACGCCCCACTCGCGGGCATTCATCATCAGTATGTCCGCCGCGTTCCGTCCCGGATCGATGCCGGCGATAAATGGGCCGAATTCCTTGGCCAAGAAACAGGTCTGGTAACCTCGATTGGTACCCACATCCAATACCTTCCAGCCCGGCTGCAGGTCCATCGCATCGGCCATGTATTCCGCCAACTTCAAACCCCCCGGGCCACTGCAGTTACGGTACACAGCCGCCAAGTCGGGATACTTTGACGCCTTTTGGTATGGATATTGTGCCACATATTTCCCTCCTGGTCCATGTAGAGTGCTGCTTTCCTACCACCATTGGCGCCGAACGCTGGTCCCGGGCATCGCCGGCATAACCCATACGGAAGCCAGTACAGTAAGCATGGTCATGGCGAATGAGGCCGAGTAGGAACTAGCCAGTGATGACAACCGCCTAAGAGCATGCTCCCCACACGATTCCCATATCACTAGCGTTGGTGAAGTACGCGACCGCCGTAGAACGGAACTCGCGAGACACGGTGTTGGCAACGTTGATTAGCAACATGAACACCGTCGTACCAAACCCAAAACCCAAGGAAATGCCGCTTAAGATTACCCAATGGGAGCCGGCGGCATACTCAGGAGCGCACGCAAAAACTGCGGCTTGGAAGAGAAGGGCCACGGCCAGTGCTGGCCGCGAAACTGCATCTCCAAAAACCGACGCAAGGATTTGATTGAACGTCATGAACAGCGCCGACAAGACGCTGGCCCCAGCACTTCATCCGTTCCCTGACCACTGTAACGCTCACGGGATCCAATGGCATCCAAAGCCGCAGGAGCCCATGGTTTCCGTGGTCTTGGGAACGACAGTCAGCCCAAGGACAGCGAAACTCAGTGGCCGGTCACCACAGCGTTAACCCACGTTTCCAGCATGCCCATCTCTGCCGCCGCATGGAAGACGCTGTAGCGGGGACGGTAGTCCTTGCCATACAGCAGCGAGTTCGTTAGCAGTCCTTGATCAATGCCAATGTCCGCCGCTGCCTTTGGGGCCCCGAGGCGATCGTACATGGCCATGACCTCTTCCACCGAAGGCAAAAAGGCCAACTCCCTGCGGATGCAGTCCATATTGTCTCTCAGGGTCATTAGCCGCCGCTGCTGTTCTGGCCAGGATATGAGACCGTTGCCTTCCTGCTCCAGGAGCCGCGAACCGATGTGCTGCCCATAGGCGTTCCTAACCTGTTCATTGCGTAATTCGTCCGTCAAGCGCTCTGCTTTCACCGCCTCCAAATCAACGCGATCCATGTCGGCTGCAAGAAAGTGCTCATAGAACTGCAGAACATACCCAGTGGCCACACCGACTGCCGTACCGTGGCTTGGGTGGTCTTCGCCGCGCTGCAGTTTCATCATTTCCCAGTAATGGCCCATGTTGTGCTCCATGGAAGCTACGGGACGCGTGTGACCAATGACCAGCACGGTCAACCCGGCCAAAATCAGGCCTTCGATCAGGCGCTGAACACCCTCGTCCGTACCGTTTCGAATATCGTCGATAGAACTGGTGCAGCGCTGCAGTGCTTCGTCGATCAGCTCCACACACGCGGGACAGTAGGGTTCGTCATGGACAATGCGCCCCAGAATCCAATCGGCCTTAGCGATGTACTTGCCAATCACATCGCCGAAACCGGAAATCATCATCTCCAGTGGTGCTGTCTTCATGACGTCGATGTCACACACCAATACCTCCGGGTAGCCGGCCGGCTTATTTACCTTTTGACTGCCGTGCAGAAGTGGTGCGATCACCGAAGTATACCCATCCATGGATGCAGCTGTGCCGACGCTGACAAAGGGCTTCCCAGCACACATGGCTGTATAGCGCGCCAAATCGGTTAACGTTCCGGAACCCACCGAAACAAAGAAATCTGTATCCTTTTCCATGGTGAGCAGAACCTCTCCAATGGCGGCTTCATTTGGATGCAGGGGCTCGTCTCGCTCTAGATAGCACAGGGTAACGTTATACCCGGCGTCTCGCAGCAGCTTTTCAGCCCTCCGGCCCGCCAGGTCGTACACCACGTTGTCGGTAATCAACACCAGGTTGTTCCCCAAGCTGCGTCTGGAAATGTACTCCGCCAGTCTGCTGAGGATGCCGTTCCCGATATAGATATCCATATCCGGAATTCCGTGCTCCATGCCGCAGCCGCAGTCCACCTCCGTTAACACCAGTCTTTCGCCTTCATAGCTGAAACCTGCCAAATGGATTCCTCCTTTGCCGGCCGTGCCTGGCTGGCTTTTGTTGGAACGTTTGTGCCCATTATCAGTGGTGCAGATATACGTAACTTAAACGATTCGGATGCAGATTCCTTCCCCAACGCGGATCGTTCATCGGTGCGGCTCGCAGACCGCATTTCTGGTCTGTTTTGGGGAGCCGAGGCCTGAGCACCTGACCAAAAAGGGCTCTGTCCGCAAGGTGGTGTTTCAGTGCGGCAGAACCCTTTTCAAGCATGCACAATATGGGCGCCCTTGTGTTTCATTGTTCCTGGGCATCGCCAATTACATTCAAGCGCAGCAGAACATCAAGCCTGCGGGAACCGTCGTCGGTTTCGACGGAAATGGGTATAGTGCGGTTGAATCCTTCAGCTGCGGTGAGGTCTTCGAACGTAAGCGTGGCCCTGCCGTCGGAATCGATATTAGGATCCCAATGGGCTTCGTAGGAGATATCCTCAAAGTTTTCACCGGGCGCTTCGACCAAAGACACTGCCCAGGGAACCGTGCCGTCGTACGGCTCCCCGTCGCTGTCTTTGACCACAAACGATACCCAGCGAGATCCAAAGTCTTCCAAACGGATCTGGCCCACTTCTTGTACTATCCGGGCCAAAGTAACGTCCATATTTTGTATGTGCTGGCCCGGTCTCACGACCACAGGGTACTCCACGTGGGTTTCATAGCCATGGGCCCGGAAGGTCACTGTGTATTCACCGGGTTTCAAATTCGGCAGACGATACTCGCCCTCGTCGGCGGTTACAGTGGCCGTGGCCAAATCCTCGGTTCCGGTGCTGTCCCCTCGGTAGACAGCCAAACCCGCCCAGCGAATGCCTTCTTCGGTGGTGCCGTCGGTAATTGTGCCGCTGATGCTTCCAGGCTTCGGAGTGAGATCGATTGGTACTGTTACATTGGCTCCTTCGACGACAAAATCGCCGTGCTTTTCTTCGTAACCGTCCAGCGAAGCCCGAAACCAATATGTGCCGCTGATCAGATCCCTGACAGCCATGCCGCCTATCCCAATGGCAACGGGTCTTCCTACCTGGCTGTCTTCATCCATGTCTTCCTCGTCGAAAATGGCCACCGAGGCGCCGGCCAATTCCGGCGACGCTTCAAAGATCACCCCATGGGTCAGGGGCTCGTACTCGGCCGTGATCGTCATATCCTCTTCCACGGTATCCAATGCGTGATCCCAGCCGACGAAGCGGTGATCATAGCGCTGCGGATCGTCCGGCGCTTGGACGGCCTCTCCATGTTCCACCAAGCGTTCCGCCAAGACTGTACCGTCCCAGTCCTCGAAGATAACCGTGTATTCTTTAATTTCGTAGACAGCGGCAACCGTCAGATCGGCGGTGACGTCATCTAGCTCCGTGTCCCAACCCACAAAGGCATAGCCGTCCCGCTCCGGCTCAACCGGAGCCGGAGCAGCACTGCCATGATCCACTGCTTGCGTATCCAAAACTGTCCCATCATAATCTTCGAAGGTAACCGTATATTGCAGAATTTCGTATTCCGCCCGAATGGTGACGTCAGTGGTGACATCTTCGTAGTCTCCGTCCCAGGCCGTGAACTCGTAACCTTCGCGTTCAGGGACCTCCGGGAGCGACGCTGCAGCGCCGTGTTCCACTGTCTGCGCATCGATCACGGAACCATCCCAATCTTCAAAGGTCACGGTGTGCTCTTCCACTTCATACACAGCCGTCACCGTCAGATCCTCCGTAACAGAATCAAAGTCCGTGTCCCAGCCCACAAACTCATAGCCTTCCCGTTCCGGGTCTTCGGGTGCTTCCGCACCACTGCCATGATCCACAGTTTGCGTGTCCAGGACTGTCCCGTCATAGTCTTCAAAGACAACGGTGTATTGTATGACCTCATACTCGGCCTGAAGCGTAACATCCTCGGTGATGTCTTCGTACTCGCCGTCCCAACCCACGAACTCATAGCCGTCCCGTTCTGGCTCTTCAGGCAGGGATGCTGCAGCGCCGTGTTCCACAGTCTGGGTATCCAATACAGTTCCGTCATAGTCCTCGAAGGTCACCGTGTGCTCCTTCACCTCGTACTCGGCCGTCACTGTCACGTCGCCGGTAATAGAATCAATGTCTGTATCCCAGCCGACAAACTCATAGCCTTCTCGTTCTGGTGCCTCCGGTGCCTCAGCAGCCGAACCGTGGGTGACCGTCAGGACTTCCAGGGTTTCGCCCTCCCAATCCTCAAACGAAACTTCATATTCCAGGGGTACAAACCGGGCAGTCACCGTCGCGTCTTCGCCGGGCATGGTGAAGTTGGTTTCCGGCCTGGCCGCATTACGCACCGATCCAGCCGTGGCTGACCACTGCTCAAATTCGTATCCTTCAGCGGGACTCGCGCTCAACTCGACGGTGTCACCCGATCGATGCTCGTGTTCGCCCACATCGGGGGAAATTGTCCCTTGCCCCTCCCGCTCTACGGTCAGAGTATAGGCGGGAAGAATAATGCCGAACGCGTACAGAAGCACAACAATCACCGCAGCCAGCACCGCAGCGAACACCCATCGTCGTGAACCTGTCATGATACGAAGCACCTCCTTAGAATTTGGACCGTATCGGCGAGGCCAGCGCCCGTCTTCGATGCCACGTTTATGGGCCAGCCCCGACCTTACAGTGGTCTTACGAAGAAATATTCTGCACACGGCCGCTGTTTCCCTGTAAATTGCCGCCAAAACGCGCATTTATTTCTTGAATCGCACAGAGCCAGGTAGGCGCTGCAGGGGAAGCGTCCGCCGGTTGTAACCATACCCCTCATGGGGCAGCCCGTTGTGCCGCTCCGATTCTGCCGACGTCTAACCGATGGCATTGCCACCACAGCCGTACTCCTCCCGGGCATGATCCCGCTTCATATCGAATTGTTCGTACTGGAATCCGCAGTGTCACTTCCGCAGCTGCTCACAGCGGCCAAGCTGTAAGGCTGTGGCACTGTACTCCCGACGCTGCAAGCACTACTGCTGTCCAAGTTGTGCCCGGCCATCGCCGCCGGCGGGCAGTGCAGACTTTTTCTGCGCCATCGACCTAGATGTTGGGCTGGGGGCGATCGGCTGGGGAGTATGTCAAGATATCATGGGTTTCCCCTGGGTCTTTTTCTCATCGGGCCTACGTGCCTAAAACGGTGCGGTTGTGTGCCTAGCCGTATTTTCACATCCACCACCGGTCCGTCTTTGGAGACCCGGCCGGCATGAAGGTACTGGCTATCCCCGCTGCAGCGATCCATGGGCATCGTCGGGGCCGAAGAAGATCCCGGCTGCACAATGGCGCCTCTTGTCTGCGGCTCAAGAAGGCTGCTGCACCGGTTCCTTCCAAAACAGATACCCGTGTGCCGACCAGACACTGTTCTCTGGTGTCAGCGAAGCGTGATGGAACCCATGGAAGTTCGGCAGTCTATGCGCCCGTCTGGTGCACCACCGCTGCCGATCGTTCCTTCCAGCAGACGCTCGGACTGCGTCCCATCTACGGGCAGGCGGCTCCGAATGGTGCCCATTTCCGTGTGTGCACGCAGTTCATATGCCCGGTCGGACCCATGGGCATCGATGGTAATGCTTCCTAGTTCCGTGGCAGCCTCTGTTTCCTCGCCAGGCGTTCCGCTGTAGCGAATACTGCCCACCGAAGACTTCAGTACGAATGCACCCGTCACTGCTGCGTCGGTCACGGTAATGGAACCCAAACGGGTTAGCAATTGGCCGCTGGGACCCCGCAAATTGGCCGCGGAAATGCTGCCGACATCGGTTTTCACCAACACGGGGCCATGCAGATCTTCCAACTTCACTTTGCCAATGGCAGCTTCAATATCGACAGCTTGCCCATGGGGTACACGCAGGTGATATGTCACCGATAGCCCTTCGTGATTTGTCAGCAGCGGTGCAGCCGCCTCAAGGTGCAGGCGGTCCGCCTTCACTTCCGCTGACAGCTCCACCCTGTCAAGCAGTTTTCTGTTGCGACCCCGGTCATGGCCGCGGACGTACCGGGTTGCACGGACGGTGATCTCCGAACTGTCTTCGCCAATAACGTGCACATGGCCGACTGGGTTTCGGATCACCACCGTGCTCACACCGGAAAACCTGTAGTGTTCGTGCTCGAACACTTCGGACCGTCCCCATACCTCCCACGGCAGTGGAACACGTTCTAAGACACGAGCGCCCGTACCGAGAAGAAGCAGCGACAGCCCGAATAGAATCACCAAAACGCCGATTATTCTTCGTTTCATTTTTTCCTCCCCTGTCTGCGACCCGCCTGAGCACGCCTTCATCCTCCGGCATTGTATCGCAGCGCAGACCAAAACAACACAGTCTGGGGAAGGGAATTGCCCTCCGTCCCGAGAATGAGTTCAGCCATGTGTTCGCAGTTCGCATGAAGCCGGTTCAGCGCTCAAGCTTAAAGCCAGGACCGATTTTGTCAAGGAAAACAGCTGCCCATTTCTGTGCAGCGGGATTTTCATGACCGGCTTCAGGGTCCTAGGGTACGGGAGCACGCTGGGTCGAGGTCCGCGTCTTCTGCAGCGTCCCGAAGACCCCGGCCGCGTTCTCGACGTATTATAGAGGAGGTCAAACCCACCGTGAAACTCATCTCATGGAATGTCAACGGCCTGCGGGCCTGCGTCAAAAAAGGCTTCCTGGACTATTTCCAGGAAGTCGACGGGGACATCTTCTGCGTACAGGAAACAAAACTGCAGGAAGGCCAGATTGCATTGGATCTGCCCGGTTATGAGCAGTACTGGAACTCCGCCGAAAAGAAAGGATATTCCGGTACCGCCGTCTTCACCAAGCACACTCCCGCCGCCGTCCGAAAAGGCATTGGCGTAGAGCAGCACGATCGGGAAGGGCGAACCATCACATTGGAATACGATGGTTTTTACGTCGTAAACGTCTACACTCCCAACTCCCAGCGGGAACTGGCCCGATTGGATTATCGCATGGAATGGGAAGATGACTTCCGTGCATACCTTGAAGGCTTGAAACAGGATAAACCCGTGATTGTGTGCGGCGATCTCAACGTCGCCCACCAAGAAATCGACCTGAAGAATCCCGACACAAACCATAGGAATGCAGGGTTCACCGACGAAGAACGCACCAAAATGTCGGCCCTCTTGGACAACGGATTTGTGGATACTTTCCGGCACTTCTATCCTGACAAGACCGATGCCTACACATGGTGGTCGTATATTACCAAGGCCCGCGAACGCAATGCAGGCTGGAGAATCGACTATTTCCTGGTTTCGAAGAATCTCAAAACACAGCTGCAGGATGCGGAAATCCACGGCCATGTTTACGGCAGTGACCACTGTCCTGTGGGCCTGCATATTGAACTATAGCACGGCTCGCGCCGGACGATCATGCCATCGGCGTTCTGCCCGTCCTCATGGTTCCGAAATGCAATGAAGGAACTTTAGTCTCCGGCCGTTCAGTGCAACTTCTTCATCATCCAGCCGAACTGTTCAAAATGCATTATCTTCCATCACTCTTTTTACCAAACGAAACCCCGCCATCCCACTGGCACAGTAGACATGCCGAGCCCACAAGACAGGAGCCCCTGCATGCGGCTCCTGTTGCGCGCCATAGACAATCCGCGGCCTGGCTCTTGCGCCTCTTCCATCCCCGATCACAATCAGCCTTCCCCCGGACCCGGCTTATTGCGGCCTCGAATAAAGAATACGACGGCTGCAATGGTAATAACCCAGATCGTCATGGAAATGGAACTCTGGAAAAAGTAGGTCCAATCTCCCCGCGACAGGATAATCCCGCGACGCAGCGACGCTTCAAACAACGGCGCCACCAAGTACGCTAGAATCAGCGGCCCGATCGGTATTCGATACCACATCATGAAATATCCCAGCAGTCCGGCGGCGATGGCAATGGTAATGTCAAAGGGCCGGGTACTATAGGCATAGGTTCCCAGCACCAAAACCACGGCAATGGTCGGCCATATGATAGTGGCGGGCATCTGCGCCAGTTTCGAATACACGGGGATCAAGAGCTTGCCCACCAGAAGATTGAACGGGTTTGCCAGCAGGAGCAGCAGGAACAATGTATAGATCGTCACGGTATGATCTACAATTACCCGCGGACCCAGAGGGATGCCTTCCATCATCAAGGCAGCCATGAACAGCGCCGCAATACTGCTGCCCGGTATCCCAAATGTCAGGAGCGGGATGAAGGTGGCACCGCAGGTAGCGTTGTTGCCCGCCTCTGCCGCCGCGACCCCTTCCAGGGAGCCCACGCCATAGTCCTGGTCCTTAGAAAACCGCTTGGTGGTACTATGGGCCGTATACGCGGCCAATGTAGCCCCGGGGCCCGGGAGGGCACCGAGGAAGGTTCCCAAAACCGATCCGATGGCCAGGCCGCGCCAGCAGCCAATGAACTCCCGCCACGTTAAGCTTTCCTCCTTAACCTTTTCGCGGAACTCCTTCGCCTTCTCCCCGAGACGGCCGGCCAGCTCCGGTTTTGCCAAGACCGTGTGAATTTGGTTGATGATCTCCGGCATTGCGAAGAGACCCATGAGCAACGGCACCAAGGGAATGCCGGCCTCAAGCTCGCGCAGGCCAAAGGTGAGCCGAATACTGCCGGTGATAATATCCCGGCCGATACTTGCCAAAAAAAAGCCGATTCCCGCCGAGAGAATTCCCCGCCCTGGATCTTCTGTCGAAAAGACCACCACCAAGGAGAGGGACAGGAAATACAGCGCGGTCAATTCAGCAGGCCCGAACCGGGGCGCAAACAGGCCAATGGGTACCGCCACGAACATCAGCACCAAATCGCTGAACATGTCACCGGTGACAGAGGAATACAGGCCCATCAGCAGCGCCTTAATTCCTTTTCCTTTTCGCGTCAAAGCGTAGCCGTCCGTCACAGTGGCCGCAGACCCTGGAGTACCGGGAGTGCCAAAACTGATCGCGGTAATGGAACCGCCATATGTTCCGCCTTTGTATGTGCCCACCAAAAGTCCCATGGTTTGATGAAAGGGAAGAAAGAATGCCATCGGCAGTACCAGTGCCATGGGCAGATTATGGGCCAAACCGGGAATGGCACCAACAGAAACCCCGATAGCCACTCCAATGAAAATAAACAACAGCGTATCCCACGCGAACACCACAGTGAATGCTGCTAGCATCGCTTCCATATCAAACACGCAACCATCCCCTTGCAGGCCGTACTGGCGGCCGGTATAGTACCAAATCGTATTCTGCAACGCTTACTGCATGCGACTCCCCTTGATGCAGAGCATTCAGAAGAGCAGAATCCCTGGAAGATACATCTGCAGAAATGTGATGAATAATGCATAAAACCCTCCGGAAATGGCGGCAGCCAGCAGCACGTGTTTGCTGAAGGATACCAAAAAGCGGGACATAGGTTGCCCTGATCGGACAGTATCCCGAATCGTAATGTACAGCCACCAGACCACCAGAAAAAGAAAGGCAGAGCTAAACACGCCTAGCCGCAGCATGATCTGGCCATAGATATAGGTGGCTGCACTGACCCCAAACACACTCAACAGCAGCAACCTGTCCTTTTCTAGCTTGACATACTCTCGGCTCGGGGTCCGCATCTCCGTGAGGAATACCCACAGGCCCCCGACGATAAGAAGTCCTATGGCTACACGGGGCTGGATCAGTTCATTGGACCGCAGCGGCATGCCATATGTGGCGTAAAAGCCCGCCAATCCTGCGACGCTTATCAACAGGCCAATGACACCGTTTAGTGTAATCCGCTTCTGCATCGTTTGTTCACCCTTCCCGCCGCATCATGGGCACAGAGTTTCCCGGGCAGCTGGAACTGCCCGGGAAACACCGAATTCAACCCTCAGTAACTGTGATACCAATCAACAAAGGCCGGGATGACGTTCTCATGCGCTTCCACTGCCTGCTGGCGTGTTTCTTCGGCGTCTAGATAACTCACCAGGATGCCTAGATCTTCCAGTCGTTCGATGGTCTTCGGATCCGTCAGGGCTTCACCGATGGCAGCGGAGAGAGGTCCCGTCACACCTTGCGGTGTGCCCTGTGGTGCCCAAAGAAACAAGACATGCAGTTCACGGGCATCGGGAAAGCCCGCTTCGGCCACATTCGGCACATCGGGAATCATGTCTACCCGATCGACGAAAACGGATGTGTGCACGGGAAGCTTCAGCTCGTCGGCTGTATAGAGCGGATAGCTGGCCGCCACGCTCAGATGGCCGATGTCCACGTGCCCCCCAGCCAAATTCATCTGCACATCCGCGCCGCCTGCAAAAGGAACGTAGATGTAATCCACACCCGACTCATCGAAGATCAGTGCCATGGTGAAGTGCATGGAAGAAAGCTCTCCCTGTCCGCCAACCACCAACTGGCCGGGATTTTCCAAGGCCCAGTCAATGATCTCTTCCAAGGTATCCCATTCTGCCTCGCTGGACGTGGCCAGGGCAAAGGTGGCACCGCCTAAGGTAGCCACCGGCTCGAAGTCTTCCCACGTAAAGCCGACATCCCGTTTGGCCGGTTCAAAGAATAGGGTCATGGGAACGCCCCAATAGAAAATATTGGAATCGGGGCTTTGATCAGCCACCCAACCTGCTGCCTCCACGCCCACAGAACCAGGACGGTTTACGACACTCACGTCAATACCCATTTCATTCAATCGATCAGCAAGAATTCTAGCGCCAAGATCATTGGAACCGCCGGCGGCGAAACCGACGACGAATGTAAACTCCTCTCCCGCCAGATCAGCCCAGGGTTCATCGGCCAAAACCGGTTGCACAGCAAGGCCCAAACTCAATAGCAATACAGCCGTTAAGAGCAAAGATATTTTCTTCATCGAACGTCGCTCCTCTTTGCTTAGAATGATTGTTGCTTCGTTTACATTGTAAAGCACACAAAAGGGCGTAGTGTGAAAGTGCACCGCTGGATCCCCCTTGTCATTCAGGCATGGGGTCTATGACGGTATCTTCAGTAGTTGCTATACCACTCAATGAACGCCGGGATGGAGTTCTCGTGGATGTCCTGGGTAAGTTCATAGGTTTCCTGGGCGTCTAGATAACTTGTCAGCACTCCTTGGTCCGCCAGACGCTCGATGACCTCTTCATCGTCTAGTGCTTCACCGATAGCCGCCGACAGAGGATCAATGACATCCGCCGGTGTTCCCTGGGGCGCCCATAGGAACATAATATGTGACTCCCTGGCATCGGGAAACCCGAACTCCGACACATTGGGCACATCGGGAGCCATATCCACACGTTCGACAAAGATCGAGGTGTGGGCCGGGATCTTCAGTTCACCAGCACTATACAGCGGATATGCTGCAGCCAAGCTCAGGTGCCCTACATCGACGTGTCCGCCCGCTAAGTTCATCTGCACATCGGCACCCCCGGCAAAGGGAACATAGATGTAGTCCACGCCGGCTTCGTCAAAAATGGAAGCGACGGTGAAGTGCGTCTGGGTCAACTCACCTTGACCGCCCACAATCAACTCACCTGGGTTTTCCAGTGCCCAGTCAATGATCTCATCCAAACCATCCCAGGGTAAATCGGGCCTTGTCGCCAAAGCGAAGGTAGCTCCTCCCAGACTGGCCACCGGTTCAAAATCTTCCCATGTATAACCGGTATCCCGTTTAGCCGGTTCGAAAAACAACGTCATGGGGACACCCCAAAACATCGTATTGGACTCCGGCGGCATCTCTGCTACTGAGCCCGCCGCCTCCACGCCCACGGAACCCGGCTGATTAACCACCCGGACATCAATTCCGACATTGGCCAATGCATCAGCGGTGATTCGAGCCGTAAGATCCACCGAGCCTCCAGCGGCAAAACCTACAACAAATGTGAATTCCTCATCCTGCAAGTGTGCCCATGGTACATCATCGGCCCACGCTTGCCCGGCCAGCACGAAACTGACCACCAGTGCGATCAACAACATCCGACTTGCAAAACGGCAGCTGATCAAAGCAATACCCCTCTTCTAGAAATATTTCCCTGCCGAAACAGGCAGTGATTGTACTTCCTTTTCGTCGTTTTTAGTCGTTTTCCTGCGAGAAATTTGAAAGAGATCATTGCAGTTCTCCGAATTACGCTATCATTTGGCAGGTCCCTAGTCTGAAGTCTCCGGCATGGGTTCAGCATCGATCGAAAAACCGAGAGCCGCTGCTTCCGTCTGGACGCAGAACGCTCTCGGCCGTTCTTGATGGTTTTCGCTGTGGTCTTGCTGTTACGCCGCCGCTTCCTCTGCAGGATGCGCATGGCTCTGCAAACGACCTCCGTCGATCCATTGCTTCGTCCGCCCATCGGCGGTCTGAAGGCAGACTACGCCGTGGTTTCGGCAGCCTCTGCCGCGATGGCGGGAGGGCTGGCCTCCGGGGCTGTGGCGCCGCGGCCTGCGCAAAGCGTCCGCAAAGCCGGCGATGTACCCAAAGCCGTGGCCACCACAGCCACCATGCTGCCGCAGAACAGGAAGAAGAAGTGTACCGGGATGATGTCCAAAAGCACCCCGAATAGTCCCATTCCGATGGGCGCCGCCATTTGCATCATGCTGCCAAAGAGGGCAAAAACCCGTCCGCGATAGCTGTCCGGCACTGTTTCCTGCATCATCACATTGACCTGGACATTTACCTGTACGTTGATAAGACCCATGATAAGCATCGGAGCCAGCATGGCCAAAAGAATACCTTCACTGGAAAGCTGCGTATAGACCATGGGCAGAGCCAGCAGTCCGATGGCCATGACCGCTGCACCCTGAAGGGCTGCTCCTCCGGCGAGAATTTTGATCTTCGTCCAGCGGCTGGCTATGGCAGCTGCCAAAATGGTTCCCAACAGCATGCCCACGGGGAAACTGCTCTGTGTGAACCCGTAGTACTGCGGCGGCATCAAGAGCACTTCCTTGCCGAAGAAAGGAAAGACAACGCCGAAGAGTGGATTGAACAGGAAATTGAGAATGAGGCCGCCGCCGATCAGAACCCGCAGTCCTTGGTTATTCCACAAATAGCCGAAGCCGCCTTTTAAGTTGTTGATGAAGTCACCCTTCGGGTCGTCGGACACTGTCGGCGCCGGTCGTTCTGGGAAACGTATGCACATTTCACTGACCGCAGAAACCAGGTATGTGCCGCCTTTGATCAGGAAAATGCCCATATATCCGAATCCGCCGAGCAACAAAGCACCCAGAATCGGACCCAGGATGCCCGTGGCACTGTGGGAGAAGGCGTCGCGTCCATTAGCCTTCACCAGCTCCTCCCGCTTGACCAGGCCCGGGATTGTCGCCGAGATGGCAGGGCCAAAGAGTACACCGCAGAGAGACAGCAGGATGGTCGCCGCGTACAAAAGAGGCAAAGTAAGCTGACCCGCCCCGTAGACCGCCGCTAGCCCCAGCATGAGCACGCCGCGGATGATATCCATTGATACGACGATTTTTTTGCGATCCCATGTGTCAGCCAAAACACCGCTGAAGGGTGCCAGCAGGATAGCGGGTACGGAAGCTGCCATCAAGAGAGTTCCCAAGGCTGCTCCCGAGCCGGTCAAATCCAACACCAGCCATGCCATGGCAAAATAGTGGATGCCGTCACCCAATTGGGAAACGAAACGGCCCATGAATAATAGTCCAAAATCTCGGTTGATGAATACATTCTGCAGCAACTTCATCCTGCTCACTCCCTCTGTTTTCCTTGGTGCGATTTCAGTATATCCAAGAATGGCGAAACGAATAACGGCCAAGAGGCGGGAATTACGTCCGTCCCGGGACCGATAGCACCCCGGCCAGGCACTGCCCTGTCCAGCCCAGCATGGCTGCCAACGCAAGGTCTGACGGGGCCAACCGCACTGCAATGCTGTAACATTGCATAAATATTATGATAACCTGAAATAACATTTTGTAAATTTTTTAAAGCGAAGCAGCAGGAGTTTTGTCATGGAAATTGGAATACTATACACGAAAGCCCGTTCAAAGAGCCCAATATTTCGACAGCTGAATGCAAGTGGTTTCATCTTTCGTCTTGCCCCGGGGCAGCAATACATCACAGACACGCTGCCGCCAACGACCCAACAGCCTATTTTGCCAACGGAGGTGTACGCCTTTGGCCAAGACACAGAATGTCCGGCACTGGAGCCGTGGTCTGAGAACACGCGCCGATCTTGGAGCCGCAATCCTCTATCTGGCGCCGGCCGCCATCATCCTGATCACGTTTGTCTATTATCCCCTGATCCGTTCTGTATACCTCAGCTTGTATGAAACGGACTTCTTAGCGCGCACGCTGTTCTTTACCGGGTTTGGCCAGTACCGCGATCTTCTCAGTTCACCGCGGTTTTACGACAGCCTGCGCATCACGGTCATGTTTACCATCTACACGGTTCCCCTGGCCTTAGTTGTTGCGATACCTGTGGCTCTCTTGGGAAACCTGCAGGTTCGCGGCATTACCGTCTATCGTACGGTGTTCATCTGTACGATCGCTGTGTCCACCGCGATCGCATCGGTGGTCTGGACGTGGATGTTCGCCCCTACCACCGGCGTGATGAATGATCTCCTGCGCTTGGTCGGCATTGCTCCGCTGCGTTGGCTCCAGGATCCGAGCTGGGCGTTGATTGCGGTCTCCATTGCCACGGTATGGAAAGGACTGGGGTTAAACGTGCTGTTTCTGCTGGCCGGACTGCAGGGCGTTTCCGAGGAACTGATTGAAGCTGCTCGGATTGACGGCGCCAACAGCTGGCAGTCATTTTGGAATGTTACTCTGCCCATGCTGTCACCAACTATCTTCTTTCTACTGGTCGTCGGAACCATCGAAGCCTTTCGCTCCTTTGCCCAGATCCACATCATGACAGAGGGCGGCCCCCTTCGCTCCACTAGCATACTGGTGTATGCCATTTACCGAGACGCATTTATCAACTTCCGCTTCAGCTATGCATCGACCCAAGCCGTCACACTATTTCTCATTATACTGGCCCTTACCCTCATTCAATTCCGGGTCATTGAAAGGCGGGTGCACTATCAATGATCTCCTATCGACGGCAGAAAATGCTCAAAGCTATCCTGACCCAAATGCTCTTGATCGGAACATCTCTGGTTATTTTGTTTCCGTTGTATATAGCCATCAGTACCAGCCTCAAAGAACCCTCGCAGGTCTTTGCCTATCCCTATGCCTGGCTCCCCAATCCGATTCAGTGGGACAACTATTCCTTAGTCTTTCAACTGGTGCCCCTTTGGCGCTTCCTTTTCAACAGTGTGGTACAGAGCACGATGACCACCGTGGCCACGATGATAACCGCAGCTCTGGCGGCATTTTGCTTTGTGTACATTGATTTCGTCGGCAAACGGGTCGTGTTTTTGCTGGTCCTGGCAACGATGATGGTTTCCGGAGAAGTGACTGTGATCCCAAACTATCTTCTAGTCCAGCGTTTGGGTTGGGTTGATACCTATTGGGGACTTACCGTGCCGTTTTTTGCCACGGGCTTCGGCATCTTTTTGCTGCGGCAGTTCTTCCTGCAGATCCCTCGCGAACTCTACGATGCCGCCATAGTCGATGGATGCAGCCGTTTCCGCTATCTGTTTGTAGTCATCATTCCTTTAAGCCGGGCTGCTTTGGGGACCTTGGCCGTCTACACGTATCTGTCCACGTGGAACCAGTATTTCTGGCCGCTGATTGTCACCAATCGGACTTTCATGCGCACAGTGCAGATCGGCATTGCCATGCTGCGCGATGAAGAGGGTGATGCCTGGCATACGATCATGGCCGGTGTCGTCGTGGTTACACTGCCGGCCATTGTGTTGTTCCTGGTTTTTCAGAAACAGCTGATTCGCGGCATCGTCGGCGGCGCAGTCAAAGGCTAGTTTGTTTACAACGCTGGGAGGTGATGGCCGCAAGGGAAGCAGAGATGTCTGAATTTGGGGATATTCCAAAAACGGAGGGATCGAAGTGAAAAGAACACGGCTTTTGGGAATAGCGCTGGTCACCGTTCTGCTGCTGGCTGCACTGTCCGGGGTAGGACAAGCGAGGGTCAACATTGAGTTCTGGCATGCCCTAGGAGGCCACATCGGCCGCGATGTCTTAGTCGGGTACATTGATGAATTCAACGAATCCCAAGATGAGGTCTACGTGGAACCAATCTACCAAGGAAGCTATCTCGACGTGCTCAACCAGTATCGGCTTGCAGTGCAGGCCGGAGACACACCCAACTTGGTCCACGTCTACGAAATCGGCACACGGCTGATGATCGATTTGGACAGCACCACCCCCCTGCAGCCGTTCATCGATGAAAGCGACCTCGAGACCGATTACATGGTAGATAACGTACTGAATTACTATACCATCGATGACCAACTCTATTCGATGCCGTTCAACACCTCCAATGCCATTCTCTACTACAACAAGGATATGTTCCGCGAGGCTGGTTTGGATCCCGAGAGCCCGCCAACCACCTTCGAAGAACTGCGGGAGTATGCTGAGCTGATGACCGGAGACGGCAAGCACGGCTTCGGCAACTACAACTTCGGCTGGTACTTTGAACAGCTCATGGCCGTGCAGAATGCCGAATACGTCAACAACGACAATGGACGAACGGCTCCGGCCACCGAGGCTGTGTTTAACAGTGAAGCCGGCGTCCGTATCTTCCAGTGGTTTGCCGACATGATGGAAGACGGCAGCTACCTGGATACCGGCCGCGATGGAAGCGCTCTGCGAGCTGCCTTTGTGGGCGGCAATGTGGGAATGCGCATCGGTTCCACCGGGGGCTTTGCCAGCACCTATGCAGACATCGGCGATCGCTTTGAAATGGGAGCAGCCTTCCTGCCCGCACCCGAAGGTGTCGAACGGGGCGGCGTGATTATCGGGGGCGGTTCCATTTGGATGCCGAAGGATCATCCTCAGGAAAAGCTCGATGCAGCTTGGACCTTCCTGGAGCATTTGGCTTCCGTAGAAAGCACCGGTTTCTGGCACGTGAACACCGGCTACTTCCCGGTCGACCGCCGGGCTCTGGACCTTCCCGATGTACAACAGCTCCATGAAGAGTTCCCTGCATTCCGTACGGCTATCGACCAGCTCGAAGCCAGCCAGCAGACCTATGCCACCCAGGGCGCCGTAATCGGCATCTTCCCCGAAGCGCGGGAAGCGATTCAAGAGGCGTATGAACAGATATTGCTCGCCGGTGTTGATCCCCAGGCGGCATTGGATGAGGCAGCTGACGAAGTCACCACGGCCATTGAACGCTACAACATGCAGATGGGCTTTTAAGGCCTCCAGTCATTGAGAGCCTTTGAGCACCCAGCTTGAATCAATGCAGAATTCCGGGCCGCGCGCAGATGCCGCGGCCCTTCCCGCGTCCGCTGACATGTCCAAGCTCTGATCGACCCGGGCAAAGAACTCGCAAACGCCGGTCGGCTTCGAGTTGGAAAAATTGCCAAATTTGATGGTATGTGCCTGTCAGGCGGCAGGTGAGAACGACCCTTGGTGTCGAAAGAGCAGACTATCTTGAGCCGAACTGCCAAGGCAAGAAGGCAGCGGCGGAAATGGGGCAGATCCTATGAAATGGCACAGCATTTTGTTGTTGATCCTCATCTTACTTGCGTCGTCGGCGGCAGGAAGCGCCGCAGAATATGCCTTCTTAGGCACCGACGATGAAGGGACCTATTACCTCTACGGCCTGTATGCCGATGGAACCAAGCGCCGGCTGTCCCCATACCCTGTGGAGTATCATATACCGGCGTGGTCGCCTTGCGGGGATCGGCTGGCCTTTACCACCCTCGTTGACGGCATAGGTGCCATCCACGTAGCAGACACCCAGGGCCAAACGCTGGCGATCATAGAAAGCCGGGATTTCCGTTTTCCGGTCTGGTCACCGCAAGGAGATCGTCTGGCGTTTGTTTCCTACGACAATGATGATTACCAGGTATACGTGGCTGCGGCCGACGGAAACCATGTATTCCCGCTGACAACCGGGGATGCCATGCATATCGCCCCCACTTGGTCGCCGGATGGACGCTGGATCGCCTATCATACGGACGCGTACGGCTCCTTTGATATCGCTGTGGCCGAAGTGGACGGCGACCAGCAAAGGCAACTGACTCATACTTCGGGAGACTCCCTCTTTCCCGCCTGGTCTCCCCTGGGAGACTTGGTGGCCTTTGTAGCCGAGGAAGACAATCTGGTTTCGCTGCGGGTCATTGATGTGGAGACACAGGAGTCACAAGATCTTGCCAAAGCCGATTACTCCGTCTTTGTTCCCCAATGGTCACCGGATGGTTCACACATTCTGTACGAATGGGACTGGGACATTCACATGGTCGCCCTCGACGGCAGCGATCCTGTGAATCTTTCGCAGAGTTCAAATGTGGAGTTTCTCGCCCAGTGGTCCTCGGACGGACAGACCGTACTCTACACATCTTGGGGCGATCACCGCCGTGTGATAGCGCACGACCTTGACGGAACCCAAACCTATTTGACTCCAGCAGCCGAGGAATATTTCCTGGCCAGCCAAAGGCCGGATGTGACACCGATGCAGCCGGCGGCGATGGCTGATGGCGGGGTTCATTTAACCCATCCCAGCGGCGCCGCACTCCGAGGCCCTGAACACAGCTTTCTGCACGATACCAAAGTGCAGCTAGACGTCGTGGACGCCATTCCTGCTACCCATCCCTTTGAACAGGTGAGTCCCGGTTACGAGGTCCGCGGTGTATCACGGATCAGCAGCCGCAACCCGGTAAGCGTGGATCTGCCGGCGGGTTCGGCAGGATCCGAAGCTGCGGTGCTGTTCTATTCCCTAGGCCAGTGGATCCGGATTCCGTCCGAACCGGTACGTTTAGAAGACGGCAGCCAGGGCCTGCGAGTGCAGGTGGATGGTGTTCCCTTTCCTTGGCTGCTGACCGTGGCTGCAGCACCGGACGGAGCCGGTGCCACCCAGCTAGCAGACGGCGATGACGTGTTCTCCAAGACCGCGCGTTTAGAACAACTTCGCATTACCGATCAGGCGGCCTTTTTTGAAGCTGTCGACGAACAGTCTGACGCCAGCGCAGCGAAACCGACGCTGTCTCCGCCGTGGTTGGGGAGGCTGGCCCGGCCCGCCTCCGCCGAAAGAAGCGGCGAACGCCAGGCGGCGGCACAGCTGCTAAACGCCCGTCTGATGTTTCTGCGGGCCTATGCAGACGTCCGGCGGCGAGGAGGTGAATCCTCATCCATAGCCAGCCGCCGTTATTTGGATGGACTGCACTACCTAGAGGACGCTGCTCGGACGGTGGCAGCTCTCGACAGAGATACCCAGCAGGAACGCACCTTTGCGGACACGGCCGGCCGCGACCAGAGGCTGAAGGGGTTCGAGCGAGACAACGTCTATGGCGGCACGATGTCCCTGCGGGATATGACGGAATATAACCTAGGCATGTTTGCGCCCTGGGGATTGCGTTTAACATTGGCCATTTTGGAAGGCGAGAACCAAGCACTATTGCCGGAGTTCGACGTCAGAGTAGTACCTTTTTTCGGTCACGAACCCCATTTGGATATACCACTGCCCGGCGATTATACCGGAGCACCTGGACACCACCAATATCTGCCTACTGTCGAATATTTCCAGCGGCAGGTCCGGGAAGCACTGCACATAGAAGCCGGATACGAACAGGTCACTGCTTGCCTGCGGCTTTACTCGCCGCGTATCTATGAGTACAGCAGTCATGAATATTACGCCATGTTCAAAAACAGCGTTGGCGGGGCCAGCTATCTCGTCGGTTTGGCGAAACTGGCTGCCGGTGCACCTGTGGCCGGAACCGGTGCCGCAGTCTATACGGGCTACTCCATTTTGGCCCCCATCATTGAACGTGCCTTTGTGGAGCCGCAGGCACGGCAGCTGGCTGAGGCAGAAGTCGCATCAATGTCGACCACACTGACAGCCTATAGTGCCGGCAAACTTTTGGGCAAAATCGTTTTGGATCCTTCCCAGGCTTCGCTGCCGGGCGCAGCACTGGACTATGCCGGCGGACTGACCGATGTGGTCATGAATTACATGATCGACCATACAGAACAGCAGGAGTTGGAACTGCTGCGCAGTCAAGGGAGTGAATTGGGTTACCGCAATGCCGGGGCTGGGTGGTTTCAGCGTGACCGCTTTTATGTTCCTCCGATGGCGTTTGTAATTAACGTCGACGGCCCGACTACCCTGCGCCGCCAACAGGATAGTGGCTCCTACACCCTCAGCGGCCACGGCCAGTTTTCGATGTTCGTGGACTACCAAAGTGTTTCCGTAGGCAACTACTTCAACCTCTCCGATCATTTCGTAGTCCACGAGTTCAACCGGGACACGGAGCGCCGCATCGGCAACGGCATTGTCTTCGCGGTACCGGAGGAAACCGCCACCCTGCGCCGGGATGATCTGCTGGGCATACCTGTCCATCAACCCCTTGGCTGGGGTCCCGATATCGACGATTGGGCTGCTCTGCATCACTATGATGAAGCTCCCTGCGGGAAACTAATCACGTTCCGTTTGGACGAAGAGATTGTGGAGCGTTGGGTGACCGCGTCCGAACACGAAACCATCGAAGAGTGGATGGCAGATGTGTATGTCGAACTCCAGCCCCTTAATGGAGGTCCGAGCTACAGCCACCAAATCTCCGACTCGGGCCTGGTGGAAAACCGTCTGAGTCACCTCTACCAGCCGGAAGAAAGCCACGAGGGACAGCACCAGTTCGGACTGGCCATGGCCGAGACACCTCCCGACATAGCTGACCCATTTGAAAGCGTGAGCATGTATAACCTTGGCTGGGATTCGGTGGGCCCGTTTTCAGAGTGGGTATGGTACGTCGCCCCTCCCATTCGCCCCCGCCAGCAGTTTTCCCGACGCTATTTCGTGGAATTGATTCAAGATGATACGGTCTTGGGATCCTTTGAAGTCGACTATGACAGCCTGGCCCCGCCGGTATTCAAAGAGACCGTGGAGCCGAGCGGTTATCTTCGTGATCAGCCGGAAAGGGTACTGGCCAGCGTCACCATCCATCCGTTGTGGGAGGAGGACTATGACTTCCAGATAACGACGCCGTCTGTCGAACACTTCTCTACACACTCCTCCTATGTCTTGGAAGTCATAGAGCCATCGCTGAGCGATCTTTCCGGCTTCACCTTTCAGTGGTCCATTGTCAGTGACAGAGGCGCAGCCATTGCAGTCGATCCGGAACAGCAGGGTCAGCCAGTGCTGCCAATAGCTCTTCCCTTCGCTGAGGAGGATCACCCCGATTCGTCGGATCAGTCGAAAGCCATGTCACCGTTTGATGTGGACGTTCCGCGGACAGGATACAAGATCACAGTGGCAGTGCATGAAGGCGGTGAGCACGTCATGACAGTGGAAGGAACCGCAGGTGTTCCGGGCCCCTATGTGATCCGGCCGCATCACCCGGGCAACTAGTTCTATTGCGTCCCTTCACCCCATGGCATTTGGAAATGGGCGTATACCCAAAGCACCCGGTACAGGAAGCAGCAGGCTTTCTGTACCGGGCACCGATTCGCAATGCCGTGCCGGCCTGCCGCTGTCCGGGTTGGCGGAAACCGTGGCAGGATGGCTCGTCTACAGCGCTGTGTATATGCCCGGCGGGACACCGTCAAGGGCCGTGCGCCGGTAGTCTTCCCATATGATCCGGTGGCTTTCGACCAAACCCGACGATACTGTTTCCGGGGCAAAGAATCCAAGGTCGAGGGATTCGTGATCGTGTATGCAGATCGTTCCGGTGAAGGCCCGGCATACATAGGCCGTTGTTACCACATAATACGGATCGCCATTGGCGGCGACTAGGTAGTGGTTCCGTCCGGAATACACCCCCAAGAGCCACAGGGCTTCTAAGGTTATACTTGTTTCTTCTTTCACTTCCCGCCGAACTGTTTCTTCCGTGGATTCTCCCAGCTCCATCAAGCCTCCGGGAAAAGCCCATCGGCCGAGGGGATGCTTCCGCTGCTGCAAGAGGACACGATCGTCTTCATCGATCACCAGAGCCACGGCTCCCACTAGGATCAGCGGCTTCTGCCCCACCAAGGCACGAATATCTTCTACGTAACCCACGCTAACCTCTCCCTTTGGCTGTTGCCGTCCTTTTCATGCAGACAAATCCCTTGATGGCAGCCTTCGCTGGATGGTTCTCTGTTCTGCGTCGCTCCGTCTGGGTGCTGGTCATTCCAAGGAATAGAGTGCCCCAAGGGAGCAGGGTGGCCAAAGCGCCTAAAAATGCCGCAGAGTCACTTCCAGCGGTGTTCCACTGCACAGAAGCGGAGCAACACTGGAATCTGCCCGCCATGGTCTACCGCTGTTCCAGCGGCAGCTCCGCTTCCTCGCCGTCAAAGACCAATGTTTGGCCGTTCACTGATAGATTCAAGGCTTCACCGGTTGGCCTTTGATTGTGCAGCCGTACCTTGTTGTCTTGGACCGTAACTTCCAGATGCTGTCCCGCGATGACAAGGTTAAAGGTCATCCCGCTCCACTCCCGGGGCAATGTCGGATTGAGGTAGAGAACATCTTCTTCAAAATGGACGCCGCCAAAGCCGTGGACAGCCATCTGCCAGGATGCACCGTTGTTGGCCGTGTGAATGCCCCCGATAAAGGTACCGCCGCTGACGGCTTCGTTGGTATTTAACAGATCGATCATCACCGCTTTGCGGAAATTTCGATAGGCCTCTTCTTTCTTGCCGATCCGGGCTGCTGCTATGGCATAGGAAGAGGGGCTTAGGGAGGAGAAGTGCAGCGTCCTCGGCTCATAATATTCGTAGTTCTTCTCCACCAGATCCTGGGAAAAGAGCATTGGATACAGCACAAACAACTGAATCAAATCCGCCTGTTTGATACACTGTGTCCATACAGCTACGCCATTGGGATGACCGTAATACTCGTCAGGTTGGATCAGCCGTTTCGTAACGTCTTGGGCCGGCACGATGGACTCGAGGTCAAAATAACCGTCAAACTGCTCTATCAGACCGCCTTTCCCGGGTTTGGGCAGATACAGCTTCGCGTACATGTCTTGCCACAGTTCGATTTCATCGTCGGTCAGCCCGATTCGTTCCCGCACATCATGCAGTACCGTCTCGTCCATCCACTGCAGCAGGTCTAGGGCAAAGGCCAGGGCCGCATGGGCTTGATAGTTGGTAAAGGCATTGTTGTCAACGTTTTCGTGGTATTCATCGGGTCCCTGCACACGTACGAACTCGTAGCGCTGACGCATTGGCTTATAGACGGCATGGGACGCCAAAAAGCGCGCTATTTCAAACACCATTTCGGCGCCGTACTGCTCCAGGAAATCGCTGTCCTTGGTGACATGGAAGTACTTCTTGACCGCGTAGGCGATGTCGGGAGAAATGTGGATCTGCCAGTCATTGAAATGGTTGCGGATGTCCCGCCCGGACAGCACGTCTTTGAAAAAGAAATCGGGGCACAGCTCGTCACCGGTTTTTCCGCTGATCCAGGCATAGTAGGCTCCTTCGTAACCGAGACGCTTGGCTTTACGGCGGGCTCCGTCGAGCGTATGATAGCGGTACTCCAAAATACGGCGGGCAGCGGGCGGATTGTTGTATAAAAACATGGGCATGTTGTATATTTCCTGATCCCAAAAAGCTGCGCCCTGGTACGCCTGACAGGATAATCCCCGGGCGCCGATGGGCAAGCTTTTGTGTACGGGTGTAGCAATGATCTGATGATAGATATTGAAGCGCATGGCCACCTGATCTACCACATTGCCGTGGATCTCCACATCATATTGGTTCCAGAGTGCCTCCCACTGCCGGCTGTGGCTTTCCTTCTCCTGTTCATAGCTGCCGAGGGCGCCGATCACCTCCATTGCCGCCTGCTTGGGATTGGAATGATCATTTGAAGAAAGAACGACCATGTATTTGGTCAGCCGGAGCGGTTCGCCGGCGGCCAACTGTACCGCGATGGTTCGCCCAATGCACGCCTCACCGCTGAGGGCCTCTTCTTCTCCTTCATGGCTGAGCTGGAACTTCTCCGCCACGACCACTTCATCCTGATATGTCACGGTCTCGGCCTGCACCAACAGTCCATCGGGGTGGGTTTCTGTCCGATGATTGCCCAGGTGATCACCATTCAAACTCCACACATCCTGATCAATGCCGGTGGAGAGCACAATTTCCGCCGGCCGGTCCACTGTCAGCCGATAATCCATGGCCACCAGTTGTTTCTTATCGTAGCTGGCAAACTTCTCTTCCGTAATTGTCACCGTGACCCCGTTGTGCAAACGCTTCTTCACCGCCCGTGAAGTAAGCCCATGGCGCAGATCTAATTGGCGCTCGAAGGAGTCAACTTCCTCGTCCATGGCAAAGGGCTCGCCATTGATGGAAGCATTGGTCCAGAGCGCATTCGGTACAGTACTCAGTTCTTCCCATTTGCCATCGGCTTTATCCCAAGTGTCTGTCACCACACAGGCTGCATAGGCATCCTTTCCGTCCTCGGCAAAGGTCCCTCGATACCCCAGAAATCCGTTGCCGATCATGAAAGTGCTGCCCTCGTTGATGGCCTGTGCCTTCTCATAGCGATCCTTTACGATTTCCCAGCCGCTGTTGGTGAAAAGATGTTCCCCAATCGTATGCATGGCTATCCCCTTTCTGATCTGGTCACCCGCCAGCAGAGACCGTAGGTCTGCGGTCAAGCTGCCGAAGCGTTGACGGGCCGCGGAGCCCGTGCAACGATGTGGCACAGCTTGTAATCATTCCGGCCCCAGACCGCAGTTCGGCCTTTTACGGGGCCTCTGCTCCCAGCCCAGGGCCCTCTCTCGGGCATCAGACCCTGATTTCACTGCCCACCATGGCTTGTTTCGTCTCGAGATGGAAGGACTCCTGCAGAAACAGATGCACGAAAGGGCGCTGTCCACTCGGGCCTCCCAGCCGCGCTCAAAACGTCCGATGGCCCATGGCCAGACGACTTCGGGCAGCACGCACTCCTTTCGGCCTGGCCCGCCTCCAATTTGAAGCTGCTGCCGGCGTCCCGGTGTAAGACAGGTGCATCCAGCATGCCCGTACCGGATTGCCACTCCGATCGGCCTTACGGGTTTTCGCTTCTGAACGCCCAGACACGCGCGCAAGAGCCCTCCGTACTGCGAAGGACTCCTGCGAAAAGGGCAATTACTAAATGGACATCTTGGATGACAGTCGTCTTCGGTTGCCATCTGCGTTCATCATTGTCCGGTAGTCCGGCACGGCCATGGGAGGCGCGGCACTAAAAGCCCCGGATCTGCCCCCGCCAAGGGGGATTTTTGCCTGCAGTGTACTCGTCGACACCGGGTCCGCCCAGCTGTCGGAGCCGGCGGATGCCGTAGACATAGGTAAACACCAGCAGAGCCACAGTCACCGGCCAGCCCAACACGATATTGGCCCATGCCAACGCCGTGACATCGCCCCTGAGATACATGACCAGCTGTACGATCAGCCGCACAAGGAAAAACCCTGCCCAGACCACCGTAACATCGCCGTAGGCAGGCCGCACATCGTCGCGCCAAAACCATGCCAGCGGCCAGCCGCGGGTTAGATGGCTGACCCAAGCGATCAACGGACGGCCCATCACCAGACTGATAACCGCCAAAAGCAAAACACCAGCGCTCGTAATCAACCCGGGAACAAAGTAATTCGCTGCACTGCGCGTCAAAAGCGCCAACAGTGATGCAGCGCCCGCTCCCGCCAAACCACCCAGTGCATAGTACCAAACCTGTCTCCGCAAAAGGCGGATGCCCCCAAAAACCGCCGCCAAGCCCAGGGAAGACAGAACGGCAGGCGCTAAACCAACGCTGGTGGATACAAGCGCAAACACCAGCGGCGGAAGCAGCGCATCCAGCGTTTTTCCAGACACCACGGAACGAAACTCTTCATAGAGCTCCCGCAGCTGCATGACAAAACCACCTCGGTTGCAGTATCAAGACCCACAGCGGCTGCGGATCATGCATTTTTTACCAGTGAATCCTTTTTGGCGCCCAAGAAAAAGGTCAGCCAATCCCCGCGACTGTAGTGCAGTGCGGCAAGAATGTAAACACTGGCGGTAAAGAAGCCGAGCACCATCATGAAGACGATCCAAACCGCCGCTGCAGCAGGATGGGCTTCCCGAAAACCGATCCAAAGGGAAAACAAAATAAACCCGACGTACAGATCCACCAGAGACACAATACCCCAAGGATTCTGCAGCAGTTCGCCGCCGTCCTGGCCAAAGTTTCCATTCACGAAACCGTTGAAAATAACCGCTGCCATGGCGATGGCACCTATCCACGCTGCAATCTTCGCAAGCCTCAAGGCCGCACCTCCCAAACGCGCTCTGCTGCGGACGGTGGAAAATCCACCGGAATATCACTCAGCCGCCGATGCGCTGCATGATAAAAAAGCTGATTGTTGCCGTCGATGCGGCCAGAAACGAACCCCAAACCAGATCCACCAAGGTCACCAGCCATGGCCAGTCCTTCAAGGTTGCAAGGTTGGTCAGATCATAGGTACCGTAGGTCATAAGCCCGAACAGGGCGCCGACTCCCAGTGCATAAGTCCAGCTATCCCGTTGCAAAGCGGGATCAAGGACAAAAAAGAGCACGCCGCCGATAAACAGCGCATAGAAGACAATGGCTGCAGTCCAGTTCACATTGGTTTTCATAAAGCGGCCGAGCTGCTGGCGGTAGAACTTGCGCGCTGCCACACCCAGCCAGAGGATGTCGATGACAAAAAAAACGACAAAGGCCACAACATACATAAGCAGGTAATAACCCATCAGCCACCGTCCTTCGAATTGCGGTTTTTCTTCGGAAACCAGGGAATAAATGGACTGGTTTCCCGCGCATACTGCTGAAACTCCGGATTGTCCCGGTAGCGTTTTTCCAGCAGAGGTACCCCGGACACAAACACCAAGAGTCCGGTGATCATGAGCGGACTGAAAATCAGGGCCCATCCGTAGGGCGCCGATGCGGCCACCAAATAAATCCCCCACCACATTACGGCTTCGCCGAAGTAGTTGGGATGCCGAGTATACCGCCACAGCCCCTGCTTCATGATGCGGCCCTTGTGGGCCGGGTCGGCCTTGAATTGTTTGAGCTGGTAATCGCCGACACTTTCAAAGACAAAACCAAAAAGCCACACCGCTGCACCAACATAATCCAGAACATGGAGGCCAGTCGGACTAGCCCAGTGCACAACCATGATCGGCAGCGCGATGATATACATCAATGTTCCCTGCAAAAGATAGACGTACACAAACGCCTTCAGTGCCGGAAAACGGCTGCCCCATTTCTTGCGCATCTGGACATAGCGATAGTCTTCTGGTTTCCCAAGATTGCGTTTCGCCAGGTAGTACGACAGACGTCCGCCCCAAATCACAACCAGAGCCGTAATCAGCCAAGCCCGGGCCGGACTGTCGGGAAGCCGAATCAATGAATACAGGGCAATGAGCACATATCCCAATCCCCAGCCGATGTCCACAATGGAATTGTTTTTCAGGCGCTGCCCAACGGCGAACATGATGGTGAAAAACGCCAACAGCACCAGGGCTATTTCTGCATACAGGGGCACTCGCTTTCATTCCCTTCGCTATTCGGTGATCAACGCAATGCCCGTGGAGCCGATGCCGGCACTCAAGGCCGTGATCGCTGATACGTCCATGATATACTTCGGTTCCCGGCCGGTCATTTCGGTAAAAATGCGTGCATACTCCTGGGCTCGCTCCGGTGCGCTGGCATGGACGACACAGTAATCTGCTATGCCCTGCTGCTGGAATATGGCCTGCACAGTCTTTCGAATCAACCTGGTGTTACCTTTGGTGCTAAATGCTTTGCCGAATATGCTGCCCTTTCCCTTCTCGTCCAAGGAGACCACGGGTTTTAGGTTGAGCAGTTTGGCAGCCACCGCCAAGGTTGAGCTGATGCGCCCTGAGCGCAGCATGTACTTCAAGGTATGGACACTGACATAAATCTTCGATTTGGCAATCCACTCTTCTATCCTGGCCATGACTTCGTCGTGGCCGCGGCCCTCGGCAATGGCTTCGGCGGCCTTGACCGCCACCAAGCCCTGGGCACCGGAATTGAGCTTTGAATCAATCACATCGATGCGGGCACCCTGTTCTTGGAAGCGTTTCGCTGCATTGACAAAGGTGCTGAAGGTTCCGCTGAGTCCCTGCGACACCGAAAGCACGATGATGGAATCATAGTGCTTGCTGAGAAAGGAAAACACCTGCTCCACCGATCTGGCATTGGGCTGGGACGAGGTCGGATACTCGTCCATGGCGTCGAGCAATGTGTAGATGGTGCCCGATGTTATGGTTAAGCGGTCAACATAGGCGCTTCCTTCCATCATGACATTCAGAGGAACCATGTGAATCTGTTGCTGATCCACGATCTTCTGGGGAATGTCAGCAATGGAGTCAGTGACTAAGGCTACCGAGGACTGGCGCCGGTGAATGACGTCGCTCTGGCGCTGCATGTCATCCACTTTCTGCTGGGTAATGGTTCCCGCCTTCCGAAGCCGCAGCATCAAGGTTTCAGGCTGATTGGTGTGCATGTGAACGCGGACCTTTGTGTCACCGCCGGCGACGATCAGCGAGTCTCCCAGGTCTTGCAAACTGTCTTTGATCGCGTCAGTGGAAAGCCCATTCCCGGTGATCAGAGCTTCCGTGCAGTATCGATGGGCGATGTCCTCATCCACGGCCGCATAGGCTTCATCGAGATCAAATTCAAAGGCTTCGTCAGCCTCCACGGCGGCCAAGGCACGTCCGTCCTTGACGAAATTGTAGAACCCTTCAAGAAAATGGAAAAAGCCCTTTGCCCCCGAATCGACCACTGCAGCCCTTTTCAGCACCTGCAGCTTGTTGGGAGTGTCCTCAAGGGAAGTTAATGCCGTGTCCAAAGATTGGGAAAACAGCTCTTCAAAGTCCTTAGCCCGCCCATGCAAGTACGTCAGGGAATTAGCCCAATCTTCCATCAAAGTCAAAATGGTTCCTTCCGTTGGATTGGCCACGGCCTCGTAGGCATAGGGGACGGCCTTTTTCACTGCCGCTGCAAAGTCCTGCACAGATATGTCCTTGACATCTCCAATGGCCGTACTAAAACCGCGCACAAATTGCGCAAAGATGATGCCGGAATTGCCCCGGGCACCCACCAATGCCGCTTCGGAAATGGATTCCAAGGTCGCCTTCGTCGTTTCGGCAATGGTGGCTTCATCCACAATGGCCCGCATGGTGAATACAAGATTGCTGCCCGTATCGCCGTCTGCAATGGGAAAAACATTGATCCGGTTGAGCATGTCCTTCTGCTCGACTACCGCGTTAGCCCCGGCCACAAATCCATAGTACAATGCCCGTCCGTCAAGTTGTTTCATTCTGGTTCACCCTTTCTTTTCGCGGCGCCTGGGGACACCGATAGTCCAGAATCGCTGTGGACAAAAAATAATCAATAACTATTCCTATATATAGCTTAGCCGTTGGGATGGGCATCGTCAAGCATTTTTCGAGTAATTGCCGGCTAAACTTCTCCCGCACTCCCCGGCCCCGCGGACCCCAACGGCCGTTTGCGCGCCCTCACTGCCGAAACGGACGCTACAGACACCCGTTGGCCAACGCGCTTCCGCGATCTCTGCGCGAGGACAATGAATGCCCGTTATAATAACTTTTGGGTTCAAGGCAAAGCTTCTGTGGAACCATCTACGCTCGACGCAATCGTTCCTTAGGCTCCACATAGGTCAGCCCTCATTCGGCTTCGGGCATGAGAACGCCGGTCACGCTTCCTTTGGGGGTGAGCATTCTTTCACGGTTGAACAGTACGATGAGGACCGCCCCCAAGGAAAAAACGACGGTGTCCCAAGGCTGGGCATTGGGCCATATCGGGTTGTTGATCTGAAAGTGGAACAAAGCAGCAATCAGAATACTGCCCCGGGAAGCGTTGAATATGGCAGTCATAATGACCGACAGCGCCACAACGCCTGCGAAGAACGATACGAACATCCACTCGTAGTGCGGTGTTCCCCCGATAAAAAACGCGGGCAGGTGCCACACCGCCCAGACCACGCCAATGATCAGGCTAGAAGCCAGAGGAGTCAAGCGGCGCTGCAGCAGCGGGAGGGCCACACCCCGCCAGCCAAACTCTTCCATGGGCCCTAGAACCAGCATCAAGAGCAGCGCAGGCAACACGCCGTACCATGGTTCGAAGCCAAATGGATCGGTAATCGTACCTGCGGCCGCTGCAGCTATGTAATAAATGAGTGGAATGCCCAACACCAAGAATGACCACCACCTAGGCGACATCCTCCACAGGGTCAGGCGGCGGAGGTAGCTGCCTAGTCCATGGAAGCCGTAATAGCGGGCAACCAATATAACGGCTGCAAAAGCGGGTCCATAGACCGCCAAGACATACAGCGGATTCGTATAGCCCATTTCACCGAAAAGGGCTGCAACCTGGTCTGCAAATAATATCATGACGGCGGCCAGTCCCCAGGTTAATCCGAAGGTAAGGCCAAGAAACGGAACCAATGTGCGTACAGTCATTTTCCTCGAAGTGTCTGCGCTTGTACTCATATAATTTCCTCCCATATGCACATGAAATCCACTGCCAATTAGACACACAAACATACCGGGCACGACAGCCGCCTTTTGCGCCCATGGTCATGCAGCTCCGGCCGACGCTCCCGCTGGGCCCACAAACATACATCATGATCGGCCAGGGCCATAGACGGGTGCCGGCACATTCCTCCCTCCGTCTGCAGTCGTATACTGTGAGAACTCTGCTAGGAACGCGTCCGGTGCCGCCGGGGCAAAGGTCATTTTTCCCGTTCTTCTTGCAGGAGAGAGTTCCTTCATTCCCAGCAAAACTTTAACATAATTATTCACAACGCATGATTCCGAAAGCCCCGCCGCAGATCTTTGCCTGGCCCATTTTGTCACGCCATCCCCGGAAGTCCTTTCTGTGTATGGGAATGCCGACCTGCATGGACCCGAGGCCACCCCGTCCGATTTTTACCCTGACCGAGCTTCAGCCGCAGTGAAACAAAAGCCAGAACCGCCGCTGCACGGGGGCAGACGACGGCTCTGGCTTCGAAACCGCAGTGGCGCTACTTTCTCTTCGCCCCCTGAACTGTGGCAGAAATTTGTCAGCAGGGCAGCCGTGGCAGGACGAAGTTCCAAGGGATAGCGTCAGCGTCCTCCAAGAAGCGCTTCCCATTTCCGGCAGGAGGATGCATTGCCCATACCGCTGCTTCATTCACAGACACGCTTCTGCGTTGACCGGGAGCGCCGCTGACCGGTTCATTGGCCGATGCGGGCTCTTAGGGCTTCATCTGGGTTTTGCATGGATAATGCTGCGAACCTCCAAGTGACAGTATTGGTTTCCCTGTCAATGTCCTCTTCGGGAGCGTTGGCTTCAATGATGCTGCCTGGGAACGTGACGGAATAGGAAAATTCTGCATCGGCAAAGAAACCGCTCATCATCTGCCACATCATATCATCCATGGGTTCACCGTCAAGACCGGACATAGGCGGCAGTGCCCGTTCAAAAACCCAGTCCCCCGATGATTCCTGGTACCATTCGATGGTACCGAGCCGTTCGGCATCAGCATCGGTGTGCGCTTCTTTGAGTGCTTCCAAAGAATCAAAGGCTACCGCAAAGTCTTCCCATTCCCAGCCGTCCTCATCGCGGTACTGTTCCGAACGGATAATGCGAACTCCTTCGGTCTCTTCAATGCTGTCTAGAACAACACCGTCTTCTTCATCCAACTCGTCCTCCGATTCATCTGCATCGAGTTCGGCTTCCGGGAACATGTCCATGGCCGATGTGTCCATGCCGAACAACACCGACAATTCCCCCGAGCCATCTTCGTTGAGCATCATATGCTCCCGATAGTTCATACAACCTGTGAGCAGCAGCATGACCGACATCAACAGCAGCAGAGCTCTCCATGGTTTCATACCTTCCTACCTGCCTTTCTCTTATTTTTCAGTCCAGCCCAGACCTGGTGACGGCACTAGAAGGCAATCGGGTTCGGCGGGACCGTTTGCACCTTCCTGTATGGGGTTCGAAACGGCAGCCCGGTCATCACTGAGCACTCAGGGGCACCCAGGTATGAAGTGGCGAACGACACCGGCTGGAGCTTCACCAGGTCGGCTTCAGTCACGCTCCATGGTTCTTCTTGGATACACCCCCCTGCGCTGAATGGTGTACCGCTGATCAAACCGGTCAATCATCTGCAGCGAGAAGCTTGTGCCCAATCGCTTCACCCACATGGAGCCTTCGTGGGCTGCGATGAAGAGGAAGAACAAGGCTGCAAAGACGAAATCCATGGAATGATCGGGCAGCCGAGCTTCGGCATACAGGCCGAGGTCCGTGAAGAAGGCGGCACCGAAAACCACGAGAAAAAGCGTGCTCGCAGCATACCGCAGCGTGCGCCAAGGCGCACATTGGTATGTCTTCAGAACTTCTGCCTTCTCCAACATGATATGGTCGCCGGCTTCTTCATAGATGCGCACCGTAACAGCCAAAAGATCCGGCAGGACATACCTGCGGTAGTAGGCATAACCGAGAATATCAAATGCCATGAATAAAAACATAAAAGCAATTCGTTGGAAAACCGTCTCTGCAAAGCTCATCATAATAAAGAGCACCATCAGGCCCGCAATGATAGCTATGATCTGGGCATTGGCCGATACCTTCCGCTGGGTCACCAACGTCATTTCGTGCAAGTTGATGTCCATGGATACACCGAACACCCAGGACAGATAGAGAACAACGATGGTGAATCTGGAAATGAGATCCGGAGGAAGGCTCTGCAGAATCGCCCCGAAAATTTCCCCTCTGGCACTGATGTACCCCACACCCAAGGCCAGCAGAGCAGCGGAAATCTGAACGATCAGGCGCCAATACCGGGCAGATGCCAGCATCAATCGCTGATCCCTATGGGCATCGATTTTATCCAACGGGAGGCACCTCCCCAGCAGGGTGAACCAACACTGGAACGGCAAGGCGCAACCAAACCCGGCTACGCTGGCGCTTCAGTATATGATATATACAGCAAGGCACCGGACAAATCCTTTTTCTAATTTAGATTTGATGCACAATTTTCTGTGATGATCTCCAATCTGCTCCCAAGGCCGCAAACGTGGCGTCCTTGGACTTCCTGGGACAGCCATTGGCGGTGCTGCCGGCGCAGTTCTAGAAGGCCCCGGCCCTTTGTGCCAGGGCTGCAACAAGGCATGAACCGGGGTTCCGTGCCCTGCCTTGAAACTATGACCAGACGGCCGTTGAAAGGCCGCACCATAAGCCCCCGTTTCAGAGATGGGTCAATCCGCGTTCCGATTGGCCCATCGTCTCTGGCAAGCTTTGGTCAGCAGAAATAGCGTGTCCACAGCAATCCTCCCCTGGAAAGAAGATGTGTCGTTTATTCACCGGGCGGAGAATAGCTTCCTACTGGCTGCAAGCACGCTTATAGGAAAATCAGTGGACGACGACAGCGTTGGTTCATCATCGAAAAATGCTAACCCTCCAATAATACACCAACCTGGTCAATGTCTGGTATTATAAACAGCGAATTTGCCACACAGGAGGGGTAGCCATGCTGCAAGTAAGAAATTTGTCTGTCTCGTATGGTGCAAAGAAAGCTGTCGACCGCCTCAGTCTGCGACTGAAGCCCGGGGAGGCCTTAGGACTGCTCGGGGCCAACGGCGCCGGGAAATCCTCTGCCATCACGGGGATGCTGGGAGTTCAGCACAGCCAGTATGATGAACTAACGGTGTTTGGGAAATCACCCATTCACCATCGTAGAAACGTATTCGAAGCTGTAGGTGTTCAGTTTCAAGAAACAAACTTCCCGGATCGACTCACTGTTCAAGAAGCATGCCGCCAGTGGGCAGCGTTGTACAGAGAAACAGCGGATCTGGAAGAGCTCCTGCATTCGTTCGGACTCGCCGGCCGTGAAAGACAGGTTGTCAATTCGCTCTCGGGCGGTGAGCGGCAGCGCCTGGCGGTCCTATTAGCCCTCATCCACAAGCCGAAGCTTGTCTTTCTCGATGAACTTACGACAGGTTTGGACACCAAGGCAAGGAAAGCACTCTGGAATAGGCTGCTGCTCATGAAAGCGAACGGCCTCGGCATGGTGCTTACATCCCACTATATGGACGAAGTCGAGATTCTCTGTGACCGTGTTGTGATACTCCGGCAGGGGAGGACCGTGTTTCAAGGAACCGTGACGGACGCAATGCGCCGCAGTGGGAAGACATCCTTCGAAGATGCCTATTTAAAGTTCTCAGGGGAAAAGGAGGAAGATTGGAATGCGATCATTAATCACTCTAGTTAACATCGAAGGACGCCTTCTTTGGAAGGGCATGGACCTCTTCATTTTCGGGTTCTGCTTTCCGGTGCTGCTGGCCGCCCTATTTGGCTATCTGCTAAGCCACGACGCCTCTGGCGGACCTTCGGATTTTCAGCTGTCCTTTGCGGCCGTCACTACCATCGGCATTCTGGCTACCGGCGTCATGGGTTTTCCACTAACTATAGCCGATTATCGCCATCGCCGGATTCTGCAGCGATTCCAGGTCACACCGGTGCCACCGGCCTACCTGCTCGCCGCCCAGGGTCTGATTCAGCTGGCGGCTGCGGTATTGTCCTTTACGGCCGTGGCCGCAGTCTATCATGTCTGGTTCGATTTCCGACTGGATGGCTCTTGGACGCTGTTCTTGCTGGCATATGCCTTCGTCACGCTGGCCATGTACAGTCTCGGCATGCTGATCGGAAGTTTAGCACCTAATCAAAAGGCAGCCAATCTTTGGAGTTCCTTGGCCTACTTTGCGATGCTTCTGTTTTCAGGCGCGACGATTCCTTACAATATTATGCCAGAGACTCTGCAGCGGCTGATGAATGTCCTGCCGTTATCGCACGGCATCCATCTGCTGCGGCACGCCATTGCAGGGGATCCCATGATCGATGCCGCGGTTCACGCTGCGGTTTTGATTGGCTGTTTTGCTCTCGGTACAGCCGCAACGGCGAAATACTTCCGATGGAGGTAGGTGGACGAGTTGTACAAGACAAAGGAAATTGCTGACCTAGTCGGCATCCATCCGAATACTGTACGAATTTATGAGGACTGGGGATTTATCTCCCCAGTCCCTCGACAACGAAACAATTACCGCCGTTATTCCGAGCAGCACCTATTCCAGCTAAAACTGGCGCGCAGGCTCTTTCGCTGCGAGATCGTGCAGGGCAATATGCGGCACAGGGCGCGGCAGATCGTCTACGCCTCGGGCGCAAAGGACTATGAGCGGGCCCGCCGTTTGACCGAGCAATACATAGCCCATCTGCAATGGGAATACGACCACGCTGTATCGGCGGCCAGTGCGGTCCAGCGGTGGTTGAACAAAGAGCCAGCACCATCGTCGGCCGCCCATTCCCGCAAGCAAGCGGCACAGATATTGGGCACAACACCAGAGACTATCCGCAATTGGGAACGAAATGGGCTGATCCGCATTCCCCGATCACAAAGTGGCCACAGAGTGTATGGCAGCCCTGAACTGGAGCGCCTGCAGGTAATCCGGGCACTGCGGGCCGCCCATTACTCGCTCACTTCGATACTGCGTCTGTTGAATCGGATGGATCAGCCCCATCCGGATGCGATCAAAACCCTCAACACCCCGGCGCCTCAGGAAGAGATCCTGTCGGTTGCCGACCAACTGGTGCATTCCCTTGCAACAGCAAAGGCCGATGCCAACGAAGTTCTGTCTATGCTGACAAGCAGCTTTCCAGAATCCGGGAATCCTGAATTTTCCTAGACCGCAGTGTCTTAGAATCCACTGGCAGTTCCAGTCCGGCATCGCCGGGATGGGAGCGATCCCTGCCAGAGGATTGTCCGATTGCGGGCCCCAAGCACTGCCAACATTGGCACGGCCATGGCTGCGGGCCCAAACACTCATTGCGTTTCTTCTTCGCTGAGGTCTCTGCGGAGGCGGTAGCCGAACTGGGCCTGCAGAACCAAAAGCACGCAGGCAAGCACAATGAAGAAGTTCAATGCGGCCAGCGACCAGAGGTTGTCATAGCGGTCGTGAAAGATCAGGCCCCGGTGCATGAAGAACGCGTACGTAGAAATGGCCACACTGAACACACCAGCCATGGTAACCAACCGTCCGTCCTGGTAAAGTCCCAGGATAAACAGACCAATGTAGATCGCCAAATAGGACAGCAGACCGGGCGTAAACTCGATAAACAGAAACACGGTCAAGTGGACTCCGGCCAATGCCAGGTATTTGGTGGCCGCGACCATCCGGTTCGTATAAACTACATACGACATAAACAATGCCAGGCCGCCGCACGCTAACAAGATGATGGCGCCAGCCAGCGGATCGCGGACACTCAATAGGTTGTTGAGGAACACCAGACCTGCGGCAATCCACAGTAATTGGACAATAAGCCGGTTTTGGCGTTTGAGCAGTGCCGTGCGCTCCATTGTCATCACCTGCCTCGTTTTGGCTTGTTAGGCACTCTGCAGCTCTGCCAGAGGATGCCGAGCACTTCCGCCGCATCGGCTTAGGCGTCCGTATGGCAGCAGGCGGCCCGCCCAGCCGAAGCACTTCACATCGACTGCCGCCGCCCCCGAGGAGTTCTCGCGCCGCCGGAATCGAGAACACCAGGGTGCACACGAAGGAAGATCCCGCACCGAAACTTCGGGCTGCAGTCATCTGGCCCCTTCCGATTCTGTTGATGTTCTCTGGCTCTAGGCCTTTTCCCTGCCCAAAACCTTCCATGCAACAGAAAAACCAGTCCGCGACCCTCCTGCTCACCACTGCCTGGCACCGAGATGAATATCGTATCAGAATGGCCGCAGGGTCGGCCGTGGACTCCCCGCCCGATGGCTGCCAAGACAGCAGCGTGCAGAGGGCTTAGTCCCAGGGCCCAAAACACTAATCTAATAGGTCGCTCTGGATGCATAGCCTTAGTACCCTTCCATACCCCATCGCCGAACTGCACCGCCAATGCTTAACTAGCGTTCTGCAGCGGTTCAAAATGACCACCACCGGATATTGGCACGAGTACGGACAGGAGGATTATGGTGTACGCGCCCCTAAGCAGCAAAAGAGCGCGCCAAAGTATGGCGTCGCCCGGAAACCACGGCATCTGCTTGTCAGCAAAGACATGGGCGCCAAGATGCAGTTCTATGAAATGAGGTGGGAGTAGTGAAATACCGCATTGAAGCAGACACCCTAGGAGAGTTCAAAATTCCAGAAGATAAGTATTGGGGACCGCAGACGCAGCGAAGCCTGCAGAACTTCCCGATCGGCCGCGAAACAATACCCGATGAAGTAATTGAGGCTCTGGCGATCATCAAAAAGTCGGCAGCAATAGCTAACCGGAACCTAGGGCAGTTGGAAAATGGACTCTGCAGTGCAATCTGCCGCGCCGCCGAGGAAATACAGGAAGGCAAGCTGGCGTCGCATTTTCCATTGTCCGTTTGGCAGACGGGCAGTGGAACACAGACGAACATGAATCTCAATGAAGTGATCGCCAACCGGTGTAACGAACTGCTTGCAGGCCCCTTGGTGCATCCAAACGATCACGTCAACAGATCACAGAGTTCCAATGATGTTTTTCCATCGGCGATACATGTAGCTGCGGTCAAAAGTATCGTTACAAGGCTGATCCCGGCCCTCCGTCGCATTAAGAATACGTTCAAACAGCTGGAAACAGACGACGGGCATATCATCAAGATTGGCCGGACCCATCTTCAAGATGCTACCCCCATCACATGGGGCCAGGAAGTCAGTGCTTGGCACAGGATGATGGAGAAATCGGAGTCAATGATTGTCTCTGCCGTCGAGCAATTAAAGGAGTTGGCCATTGGAGGTACCGCCGTCGGCACAGGGCTTAATGCACCGGCCGGTTTTGCAGACACCGTCGTCGACGAAATATCCCAGTCACTGGGTATTGCGTTTCGATCAGCAGAGAACAAATTCCACGCACTGACCAGCAAGGACGAACTGGTATTTGTCCATGGGGCATTGAAAGCGCTGGCAGCGGATCTCATGAAGATTGCCAATGATGTCCGATGGCTCGCCAGTGGCCCAAGAGCCGGTATCGGCGAAATCAAGATACCAGCCAACGAACCGGGAAGTTCGATCATGCCGGGGAAAGTGAACCCGACACAGTCGGAAGCGGTAACTATGGTCGTCAGCCAGGTCTTCGGGAATGACGTTACCGTCGGATTCGCGGCCTCCCAGGGAAACTTCCAGCTGAACGTCTTTATGCCGGTCATAGCGCATAATATGATGCAGTCCATCACGCTTTTGGCCGACGCGATCACTTCCTTCAATGACAATTGCTGTATCGGCATCCAGGCCAACGTGGGCAGAATGGCGGAGAACCTGGAGAATTCACTCATGCTGGTAACCGCTTTAAATCCCTACATTGGTTACGACAAAGCGGCGGCCATCGCCAAGCATGCGTACGCAAACAATACCACTCTGCGGGACGCCGCGGTTGCATTGGGAATAATGTCCGGAAGTGAGTTCGACCGAATTGTGAAACCGGAAAACATGGTATAGGAGTGGATGGATGCAGATAACCGCAAAACTTATGCTCGTATGGAAGAGGATTGCAGCTGGCTCTTCATGGCTGCGCCGAATGCCGCGTTTCCCCGAACTGCATCACGAGATCGTGGCACAGTGACCATCTTGCGCCGTCGGCAGACAAAGCCATTGCTACGCAAGGCAGCGGCTGCCTTGACGCCGAGACCGGGTCTTCCAAGCCCGACCCTCCGGTGCACTATTCCATGTTCGTCTGCTGTGCTTGCCACCACCGAATAATGGCGCCCCTGACAGATGTTGGACACATGACAAGCGCCTGCTCACAGGAGCAGGCGCTGGTTATTCCAGCACAGGCGGGCTTCATGCAGTACTGGTTGGGCGGCGCCGGACACATGCGGCAGCACCAGGGTGAACACAGGAGGCAGTATTGGAAATCCGGAACCCGGAACATTGTACGGTTTCGACGCCACAAAGGACAACTAGCCGCCCTTTGCGTCCCAAACGAATTCCGGGCTATGATCAACCAGCCTCTTCCGCTGCCAAAATGCCATCCACGATCCGCATCGCCCTGGCAATCAGGGGCGCGCATATGGATTCAAACAAACTTTCATAAAATGCGGCCATACCTTCTGGCGTCGTTGGATCATGCTGCAATATTTCGCCACAAATGAGGCTTTCTTCTTGCTGCAAGAACTGCTCGGTGAATTGGGCAAACAACTGCTGTGCCTTTTCAAGGTGAACGGCACGATCATCGGTAAGAGAACCAGCATGGAGCCCCAGAACCATGTATGAACCGCTTACCGCCCCGCAGGGGGCTGCTGCGCCGCCCATCCCGAGACCCAGTGGCAGAGCAGCATCTGTCAGCTCCTGCTCGTTCCAACCCCGGCTTTCGGCGTACCTATTGACGACGGACTGTGAACATTGCAGCCCTTTTTCCAAATGCCGCTTCTTCGCGTACTCAACAGTGGGCTCCGGAAGATCGCTTTTGTTCGGTGCCGCCACGGCCAAACGGTCGACCCAGCCCAGCCCCGACAGAGTTCCAGACACAACTGCCAGGCCTACAGCACCATGTTTGAGAAAACTTCTTCTATTTACAGTGCCCATAGCGAAACCTCCCCGAAAAGATATTGATTCTGCCCCGAACAGTGACGGTCAACAAAGCACGTTTTTAAAGTCTTAATTGGAAAGATGCGACAGTGGCGATCACCTGCTTTTTTTCGTCATTCCGTTCTCAAGGAGCTTGCCGTGTACAGATGCAGCGAGTGAAACGGGAAAGCGGAACGTTTCTTCATAATCCGTTGAATCAAGTAAGTGCCGCCCGTAATGGCGATTCGTGCTTCCAAGACATCCAATAGCGGGAAAAGACAAATAAACAAACATATCTAAGGCAATTTTACCTTATTTCCATATAAGTTACAACTAATTCTTGAAATTTATGTAAATTAGCATTGTCGGTATTGTTTGTCCATCATTTCGAAGCGCAAAGCCTTGTACAGTCAGGCAAACCGCCATGGCCTTCAGCCCATGCTTGCCAAAGCTGTACTTTGATTTGATTTTACCCATCCTGCAACCTGTAAGCTTACTATTGAGCAGCGATCTTCTACGGCCGCTGGGCGCTCCAAGAAAGTAGCCGAGGATGAAACGAAGGGAAACGGCTTGCAGCCTTATC
>PUOC01000010.1 GCA_003551965.1 Clostridiales bacterium
CGGTGTCCATGGATAAGACAATCATGAAGCGTCTTTTTGAAGAAGCTGGCCTTCCCACGGTTCCGTGGCAGTGGTATCTCCGCAGTCGCTGGGAGAAGGATCAAGACCAGGTTTTGGAAGCTGTCGAAGAAACCGTAGGGTATCCTTGTTTCGTTAAGCCCGCCAACCTAGGTTCCAGTGTGGGTATCAGCCGCGCTGACAGCCGGGAGGCACTTCGCTCTGCCTTGACCTTGGCGGCTGAGTATGACCGCAAACTGCTGGTGGAAAAGGCGGTAGCGAGGGCTCGGGAAATCGAGGTCAGCGTGCTCGGCAACGATGAGCCGCAGGCGTCTCTGCCCGGTGAAATCAGGCCGGGCTCCGACTTCTATGACTATGAGGCCAAGTACCTGAAAAACACGTCCGAGCTGATTATACCAGCCCGCCTCGGAGACGGACAGACGGAGGCGGTGCAGCGCTTGGCCATTGCCGCCTTCCAGGCCGTGGATTGCTGCGGTATGGCCAGGGTTGACTTCTTTATCGATGGAAACGGGAAACCGCTGGTCAACGAGATCAATACGATCCCAGGTTTCACGCGCATCAGCATGTATCCGAAGCTGTGGGAAGCCAGCGGCCTTAGTTTCCGGGAACTGCTAGACGAACTGATTGCCTTGGCGCTGGAGCGACATGAGGAAAAAGGCCGCATTAAGACAGGCCGGTGACCCATTTGTTTCGGGGCCGGCGGCACGCAGGGAGGGAACAAAGCGGTGGTCATTCGCGAACTGACGAAGTACTATGCCGATACCTTAATCATAGATAACGCTGCTGCTTCGATCCAAGCAGGTGACCATATCGGTTTGGTGGGGCCGAATGGCATTGGCAAGACGACCTTGCTGCGAATCATGGCCGGCCTTGAGCCATATGATGGCGGACAGGTGGCGGCACCGAGCCAGTACGAGATTGGTTTCTTGGACCAGGAGGTGCCGCAGTCCGATATCCCGTTGGAGGCCTATTTGCGTGAGACTTTCTCTTCCCTGCTGCAGCTGGGAAGGGAAATGGAGTCCAAGGAAAAGGAACTGGCCCAGCCAAACGTTTACGAAAATGAGGAGCGGCTGTCCAAAACCATGCAGCAGTACGCCCGACTGCAGCAAGCATGGGAAGATGGCGGTGGCTATGAATATCAGGTGAAGATCAGAAGCGTTGCCATGGGACTCGGGTTCGCCGAAGGTGATCTGACGCGGCCTATCCGCACGTTCAGCGGCGGGGAGAAGATGCGGGCCCAATTGGCGCGGCTGTTGCTGAGCGAGCCCGATCTACTGCTGCTTGATGAGCCCACGAACCACCTCGATGTGGAGGCCAATGAGTGGCTGGAACAGTACCTCGCTTCCTATGCCGGTGCCTTGTTGGTTGTGAGCCATGACCGTTATTTTCTGGATCAAGTGGCCCGGCGCATTTGGGAATTGGATGCATGCAGACTCCATGTGTACAAGGGAAATTACTCGCAGTTTGTTCCCCAGCGGGAACAGAGACTGCTGCACCAGAGGGAAACCCAGGAAAGACAAGAAGAAGAGATGCGCCGCATTGAAAATTTCATCCGCAAATTCGGCGCCGGAACCCGAGCTCGGCAGGCCAAAAGCCTGGAGAAGAAACTGGCAAAAATGGAGCCAGTGGAATCCGGGCCGAGCCGTCCCTCGGATATGCATGTGGTCTTTAGGCCCCGCCAGACCAGTGGGAAAAAAGTGGCCTATTTGGACAATCTGTCCTATCAATATCCCGATGGCGAAGTACCGGTTTTTTCTGCAGTCAGTGGCGAAATTAACCGCGGAGAGCGGATTGGCCTGGTCGGTGCCAATGGTGCGGGCAAGACAACCTTGCTGCGTGTGTTGGCCGGACAGCTGCGCGCCCAAGGACGTCTCCGCTGGGGGACTGGCGTGGAAGTGGGGTATTCTTCGCAGACCTTTCACTTCACGTCCGGGTATACGGTTCTTGAGGAACTCTACAATCATTTTGACTTGACTTTGGGGGAGCTGCGTTCGGTTCTGGCCCGCTTTTTATTCCGCGGTGAAGACGTATTCAAACAGACCGATGTGCTCTCGGGCGGTGAAAAAAACCGTTTGGCCCTGGCTAAGCTGCTCTTGTCCGCTCCTAATGTTCTGCTTTTGGATGAGCCGACTAACCATTTGGACATCTATGCGCGCGCGTCTCTGGAGGAGGCACTGCTGGATTTCGGCGGAACAATTGTGTTTGTGTCCCATGACCGCTATTTTGTCGACAAACTGGCCACAAGGCTTTGGGTGATGGATGGCGGACGGGTGCAAAACTACGCAGGCAGCTATAGCCAGTACCGGTACGACATGCGCCAGCAGCAATTAGCCGTGCGCAAAGACGCCAACGAAGTCAGAAAACAGGCCCAGTCTATTCACCAGGCTCGGCAAAGGGACAGTCGGCTGCAGGAGTCGGTGGAAGAGTCCATTGAAGATTTGGAGAGAGAGAAGCAGCAGCTAGAAAAGGAACTGGCGTCACCCAATTTATACCGTCAGGAAGAGCGCAGCCGCATCACCGTGTCCAGATATCGTAAAATTCAGCAGGAGCTAGACGATCTCTATGCACAGTGGGAGCAGTTTTGGGAATGAAGTGTTGCGTGAGCAATATCGGTACAGGCAGGATGGCCGGGAGAGGTGTTGGTGGCTATGTCAAAGCAGGGCAGCTCAGGAATTCCACTAAAAGGAGTAAATACCAATCCAGTACAGGTTCCCTATGAACTGCTGCAGGAGCAGCCGCGCTTGGGCGTGCAGGCAGCCATGCTGTGGATCCACCTAGCCGGGTTTGCCCAGCGGGGAGAGGCGGTAACGGTGCAATCACTGGCGCAGGCCATGGGTGTCGAACGGACCGTTGTGGAGAACAATTTGGTTGCATTAGCTGACAACGGCTGGATCAATGATGAAGGCATGGAGATACGCCTCTGTGTTCCCCAGGACGAAGGGACATGGGGGGACCACGCGGGGGCAGGCGCATCACGTCCCCGGGAACAGACCATGGCGCCTCCAACCATGCTTGACGCAGCCCAGGCCCAGTTTGAGTGGC
>PUOC01000198.1 GCA_003551965.1 Clostridiales bacterium
CGCCGGCGTTGATCAGTGCAGCGCCAATACTTCCCACCACAAAATAGTCGGTGATCAAAATGCCGGAAGCTCGAAGTATACTGTCATAGGCTTCCCAAAAAGAGAGGTCTTGGAGCCAAAAAGCTCCCACTGCGATCAACACCGCCATGTATGCCCCAATCACAACAAAGCGTTCCCGTTCTTCCATTACGAAGGCTCCCTCTTCAGCAAATTCTGTCGCAATCTCGGCTGCATCGTATGTGCGTCTGCATCCTGCAAGGAGCCCTGTACACCGAAAGAGTTTCTTATGCGGACGCCGATCGCGACGGTGTTTACTCCAATAGCAACAGGGTCTCCCACCGTGTTCTCGGACCCGTCAATCCAATCCTCCAGCATCATCCAGCGCAGCAGAGTCCATTGCAGAAACAAACAGCCTTATTTCTATTCTGTTTAGCTTGGAAAAACTCCTGCCTTTGGCAGGAGTTTCCAAGCTACCGGTACACATCCAAGAGCTGCCCGTTGCCAATGCCGCCGGCATTGGCTTCATCGGTATCCAGGTGCAGTTCTAAAACGAAATCTTCCCGCACTCTTACCAGTACGTTTTCGAACACCACCGCCCTTTCACCACCGGCGCGAACTTTGACAATGTCCTTATCCTTGACGCCAAACTGTTGGGCATCTTTCTCGCTCATGTGAATATGGCGCTGTGCCAAAATCACACCCTGCTCAAGGGTTACTGCTCCCTCAGGACCGACGATGACAACACCGGCTGACTGATCAACCAGTCCGGAGTCACGGACCGGTGGTTTCACACCCAAGGCGAAGGCATCCGTTCTTGCTATCTCAACCTGGGTGACTGGACGAACCGGACCGAGAATACGAACATTGGCAATACAGCCTTTCTTTGTCACCAAAGTCACGGTCTCTTCTGCCGCGTACTGTCCTGTCTGCGAAAGGTCCTTTGCCGGCGTCAGCTCATATCCCGTGCCGAAAAGGGTATCCAGATCTTCTCGAGACACATGAAGATGCCGATTGGAAATACCTGCTGGAACCTGTCCTACAGCCTGCTCTGCCATGATTTCCTTCACTCCTCTGATCAAAAAATCCTACAAAGATACACTACGCCGCCTTTGGTGCAAATCCTCCCAGCCCGCAGAGAACACAGTTTAGAAAGCATTTCGACGAATCATCCGCTGCTAAAAGGCCACCGACATCACTTTCAGGGTTGACCAGATCAACAGCTCTGTGGTATATTTAATTTGTTCGCAGGGGAGTAGCTCAACTGGTAGAGCATCGGTCTCCAAAACCGAGGGCTGCGGGTTCAAGTCCTGTCTCCCCTGCCAGCATTAGATATACAGAGACCGCTGCGGCGGTTTTTTTGTGTAAAAGCCGTTCAAACCCTTTTTTGGGCCTGAACGGCTTTTGCTATGCCTTGGCTTCTTCTTTCTCTTTTTCCGTTTCTGCAATGATCTGCTCGGCCAACTGGGCCGGCACCTCTTCGTAATGATCAAACTCCATGGTAAAGCTGCCCCTGCCCTGCGTCATGGAACGCAGATCAATGGCATACCGAAACATCTCTGCCATGGGAGCCTGGGCTCTGATCACCTGAATATTGCCCGCAGGCTCCATGCCCAATATGCGGCCCCGCTTTTTGTTCAAATCACCCATAACATCTCCCATGAAGCTTTCTGGAACACGTACTTCAACGTTCATGATCGGCTCAAGCAGCACCGGGTTGGCCTGCATAAATGCCTTTTTGAAGGCCATGGATGCAGCGATTTTGAATGCCATTTCCGATGAATCGACCGCATGATACGAGCCATCGGTCAGAGTAACTCGGACATTGTCCACCGGAAATCCCGCCATCACGCCTTCGTCCATGGTTTCGCGAATTCCTTTTTCCACAGCTGGAATATACTGGCGAGGAACTGCGCCGCCGAAGATCTTGTCAACAAACTCAAGGCGATCCTCTGCGTCTGGGCTTCCGGGCTCGAGATCAATATACACATGGCCGAACTGGCCGCGGCCGCCCGACTGCTTCTTATGCTTACCTTCCATGCTTACTTTGCCCCGGATGGTCTCGCGATACGGTACGATGGGCTCCGACAGCTCAACTTCCACGCCGAACTTCTTCTGCAGACGGCTGCACATCACTTCGAGGTGCAGGTCCCCCATGCCGGACAGCAGAATCTGGGCCGTATTGGCATCCTTTTTCACCGTAAAGGTGGGATCTTCCTCGGCCAGACGAGCCAATCCGGAGCCAATCTTCTCTTCATCACCCTTAGATTTCGGCTCAGCCGCCATAGTCATCAATGGTGTCGGGAACTGGATGGGCTTTATCTTCAGTGGTCTATCCTTGGTGGTAAAGGTGTCATTGGTGCTGGCTCCTTGTAGTTTCGCCACCGCTCCAATATCTCCGGCGCCAATCTGATCCACAGGGATCTGTTCTTTGCCCCGTATGACAAACAGCTGGCCGACACGTTCTTCCTTCTCCAAGGTTGCATTGTAGACGCTGGAATCCGATTTCAATACACCGGAAAATACCCGGAATAGCGTGAGCTTTCCTACATACGGGTCTGCCATGGTCTTGTACACCAATGCACACAGGTTTGGGTCCTCCGCGCTGACTTCCGCCGGTCCTCCCGTCTTAGCGTCTTCCGCTTCTACATGCTTGTTTTTCGCCGACGGAACACAACGCAGGAAATAATCAAGGAGCTGTTCGATGCCGACAACGGCCGATGCCGAACCGCAGAGTACCGGTACCACTTCGCCGCTGCGAGTGCCCTCGGCCACAGCCACTTTGATCTCCTCATCTTCAAGGGTCTCACCCTCAAGGTATTTCATCATCAGATCGTCGTCGGCTACAGAAACCCCTTCGATCATCTCGTCACGGGCTTGTTCGATTTCATCCTGCATATCCGCCGGAATATCACCTTCTGTCACATTACTGCCGTCCCAAATATAGGCTTTCATCTGCACCAGGTCTATGAAACCCTTAAAATCGTCAGCACCGCCCATGGGAATCTGCAGGGGAACCACCTTCGGGCCAAACTGGTTTCTCAGATCGGAGACAACCCTGTCAAAATCAGCGTTCTCCCGCTCCATCTTATTAACAAAGATCATGCGCGGAAGCTTTTCCGTATCTGCGTAATCCCAGCCCTTTTCCGTGCCCACCTCCACACCGGAAGAAGCGCATACCACCAAAAGGGCGGCATCCGCAACTCGAGCAGAGGCCATGACATCACCGGCAAAATCGAAGTAACCCGGCGTATCCAAAACGTTGATCTTCTGATCCTTCCATTCCAATGGCGCGTTAGCCAGGTTAATACTAATATTGCGCCTTATTTCCTCGGGATCGTAGTCCAACATGCTATTGCCGTCGTCTACTTTCCCCAGTCTTTTCGTGGCTTTGGCTACATAGAGCATTGCTTCTGCCAATGAAGTTTTCCCAGCTCCTCCATGGGAAACCAGGGCTACACTGCGCAGTGATTCCAGTCCATAATTCTTCAAAAGATCTCCTCCTGTTCAATATTGGCAGGTGACTCATATACTGCAGCAAGGATTGCTGTTGCTCCACGCGTTTACAAAGCGTCGCAGTATAATTAACAGGTAGTTCCACACAGAAAGAGGCGTCTCCTGCCTTAATCAGTCAAATCTCTGCGAATCCGGGGTGATTTCTCAAAGAAACTGCTCCAGGCAACCCATATCAACTACCATGCACCGCTAGGGTGTCGGTTCAGTCTTGCTTGGAATCAAACCAGTCCAGACTAGGTTCGAACTCTAAGCGCCTCTTGTCGGGATCATACTCCGCCCTCCAGCCAACATAACCGGCTATATCGGGCGGGACAAATACCACTCCGTCCTCTACGATGGGCGCCTGCTCCAGGGGAAGCGCTGTCTTCTCTGCATAGGTCGCCCACCGTTCGTTCGGTTCAACGGCCACAGAGCGTCCTGTCCTAGGGTGGACCAACACACGGCCGTCCTGCACTGCGATATCCAACAGTGCCGCTAAATCCTCCAAACACAGATACGCCAGGTCACCGTCCCAGTAGAGAGCCGGCGGAGGCCGCATCTGCCCTTCCACAAAAACCTGCAGATATTCTAGATCAACCGGTCTCCACACCTGCCACATACCACCACTGTCTTGGGCCAACCAGTGGTCTGCCAATGGCTCCAATGCAATTCCGGTCAGACCTTTCTTCCGTTCCTGCAGAGTAAGATCGCTGCTTTCAATGGAGAAGAACTGAACTCCTTCCGGGGTGGTACTCCACAAACCCCTGTTGGGCACCCAGCCGATCCTGCGTCCTAGGGCTTCAGCCTCAAAGCTTCCCTTGAGCTGCATGTCGCTGTCCTTCCACTGCCAATAGTAGACCATATGCTCACCGGTGACGACATAGAGTTCTCCGGGAAGACCTTCCGCGGCATGTTTCCATCCTAACATCAGGATAGGACCCCAGGGATACCGTTCGGATACCAAGTGCATCTCTCCGTCGGCATACGCGTAAACGGCGATGTAACCGGTAGGTTCGGTGAATACCAGCTTTCGAAAACCGCTTCCTGCCAGATCCACAAGGGCAGCCCATCGCACCTGCTGGCCAGACACACTTTTCCAGGTCTCTGACAGGCTCGAATCATCCCAATACAGCACTCGCAGCTGCTTCTCTTCGTCCACCGCCACAATGCTGTGCATCTGCCCGGACAGTGCCCCAGTTATCAGCGTTTGAGCCGGCTGCCAAAGGTAATAGGGTTCAGCAATCCTGCTCCACTGTGTCCCATCGCTGTTCCGGGCGTAGACGTACAAAGCCCCGGCGTTGTCTGTGGCCGCCACGACTTCTACGCGTCCGTCTCCCGTGAGGTCATCGACCGCCAACGCCGTGACCTGCCCGAGGAAGCCCCGGATGATGCCTCGTACCGCAAACTCTTCATCGTAAATAGTCACTTCTCCGTCCCGCCCCACCAGCATCTGTTCACTGCCTAGATCCAACACATCAGATGTGACCACAGGCGCGTCTCCCAAGTCCGGCTCCGGAATGGGGACAAAGCGTGCAGCGCCCAAAGCTCCGGCGGAAAATGCCAGAAACACAACAGCGGCAATTGCAGCAAGGAAACATTGACGGACATTCACTCCATCACCTCATTCCGTGGCTATCGCTTATTAATCAACGCTCCGTAGAAGAACACCGCACGCAGTCAGCCCACCCGGCTTCAATCCGTCGACCGCGGCGGTCTATGGTATGACCTTACACACCCTCCATCGGAGCTCCATTCCATCGGGTTCGTTTACGGCTTCTCCATCCATAAGGCCAACCCTCCCAAAACCGAACGGCAGGTTTCGGGACGTCTGTCACAAAACTGTACAAAGACAATGAGACAAAGGTCACAGAAATGCTCCCCGTGCAGCGCTCAGGCGGATAACGGAAAATGCAAAAACCGCTCACCTTCGAGCGGCCTCTCGCCTCGAATCTGCACGACACAACAGTGCCTGCACTCCTAAAATTGAGTAGACTGAAGGTTCTAGTCAAGAACACTACGATGACCGCTGGGAATTCCTAATATGAAGTATAACCAAAATCACAGGATCAGGCAAATCACAATCCGGGGCGCTGATCGGAGGGTTCGCCGAGGGCTACACCGGACGAAACCAGCTGGTGGTGACGCCTTTTACCGACAGTACAGCATACTGGTTCGCTTTGGTGACCGCATCCGATAAATCCGCCTCCAGCTGGCTGAAGACAGCCAATCTCCCAATGAGGGCGTCACCGGCCCCGTTGTGTCCACCGGTCCGACGGCCAGTGGCGGCACCACACAATCCCACCCTGCTGAAAAACATAGGTGTCCCTAGTGCCCCAGGTTACAATCCCAGTGCCGATGTTCTTCGCCATAAGGGTCTCTGCCGTTGCCCGATTCTCCGCAAAGTTTTGCAGGGCATCTTCGTCAGCCGGGACGACTCACTTTCATTGGTAATCAAGAAATCCAAGCCACTGAATCGGTCCAGATCGAGGCCGGGGTTCATGGGAGCCGGGTGCTTCAATGGTGTCTCTCGGTTCCGGCAGTCAGTCCATATACGTTATCAGATCCACCATACTGCTCACTATAACTGCGGCTGAAGGCCTTTTCCCATGGTGTGTCACGATATGCATTCCTCAAAGTGGTCTGGCGCTGGGCAGAGCCGTCGGCAATGAGTTTCCAAGCGGAGGCCCGCATCTGCCTTACAGGTGAACGGCCTGTTCATCGCCATACAATACTTCCAGGGTTTTCTGCATTTTTCCAGAAACGGCATCCAACTCCTGACGGTATACTCCCCAAGCTTGTGACGTTATCCAGAAGCACTGAAAGCTGTCTTGGTTGAGTTTGGGAGAGAAACTGATCTGCCCATGGCTGCCGTCGAATCGGAAGCCGGACAGGGCCGGCAAAAGGGCCCAGCTGGACATGGAGCGCACATAGTGGTTGCCGCACTCCACTTCATTCCAAGGATTGCGCCTGTGGCCATCGTAGCGCTCCTGCACTGCTTCGACCAAAGCCAGGCCCTCCTCCACGAAACCTTCGTAGATAAGAAGGGCAGCAACCTGGTACTCCACACCCGGCCAAGCTTCGTTGGCGTAGACGAAGGGAAACCTAGGCCGCTCACCGAGGGGCCAAGTGCAAAGAACCAGTCCCTTCTCATCGTTCAAAGCATATGCTCGCTGGGTATTAGGATGCTCATCAAAAGCGGTTAGGAAGTTATTGCGGAAGACGGAAAATATGGCCTGTTTCACCTTGTTCTCCGGCAGAATATAACCCAGATGGCTGACGTGGGCCAAGAACTGGCCAAAAAGCTGATCCGCCAGGCAGCCAGTGCCGTACTGATACTTGTATATGTTGACGTCCTCAATCTTCTGCTGGTAGTACTGTCCATTCCAAAGAAGTTGGTCAGCAGCACGACGGCTTTGCTCAAACATGCGTTCGTAATCCCGCTGCAGCGTCTCCTGGCCCAGCGCCCCGGCCATGCGGGCCATGGCCTTCAAAGCGGCCAAGAGAAGCGATGCAGTCAGCGCATTAGGGCCGTAGAATTCGATGTCATAGGTCACGTACTGCAGACCGTCAAGAACTCTGTCGCCATCCTCATCCCAGGCATCCAGCGCATAGTCCATAGCCAGGCGGGCCCTGTCCCACAACTCTTTCAGAAATGCGTCATCTCCGGAATAAGCCCAGTCGCGGTAGAGGCGGATAATGGTTCCCAGCTGGCCGTCCACCGCCGGTCTGTAGACAAGCTCCCTGTCCTTATCCAGAAGGCGTATGGAGCGGTGCGGCATATTTCCTGTCACATCGGTTTCCAGAGCGAACTCAACCTTGCGCATGGTCCGTTCCAATTGGGGAAAGAGAAACGCCAAGGTCTGCGCATAATTCCACACATGGTTGCAGCTGCCCTCACAGCAGCCGCCCTGTTCGAAACAGCCCTCCCAACCCATGAACGTCCCGTCCTCAATGCGGAAACATGTAGGACTGCGGATCACAGTGATATTGTTGGCCACCGCATCGATGACCGATTCCGGCACCGTTGTGGAATACAGCGCTTCTTGAAAGTCGCGGCTCTTCTGCTCCAGCCACTGCAAATTCTGCCGCAGCCGCTTCCCCACATCCCAAGCATCGTGAAACCTGGTGGCATAGTGGTTCTTGACAATACCCGGCGGACAGTCACAGCCGGCACGGCAGTCCTGCCATGTAGCGGCCCGGTTAGGGAAATACCAGGCAAGGATAAACGTGAACGTAATCTCCTCGCCAGGTTTAAGAGACTTCGCCGCTCCGATGGAACCCACTTTCAGTTTCTCTTCTATGGTATCTTGATTGCCTTGGGGAGGAGGCGCCGAGACCCGTTCTAGACGGCCGTCGTTGCTGAAATCGTCCCAAAAGTCCTGAAGGCCGTCCCACCAGCCGCTGTTCAGCCATTCCTCTTTGCAGAAAATGTCCTCATCCAAGCTGATGATAGCCATGCTTCCGTAGTTGAGATGGCGCGGGGATAAACCGGGGGCTGTGTAGAACAGGCCGCCGGCTTCTTCTTCCTGTATAAACTGGTTCCTGCCGGCCTCGGCCACCTGCAGCCGTTCCCAGATGTTGTAGCCTTCAAAACCAACGGCGTTGGCTAGTGATCCGGCTGCACTGACATGCACGACATGTTCGCAGCTGCTGCGGACTTTAAAACGGATCACTGCGGCAGGTATGCCCGATTCATCGGCGTTTAACGGAATGAAGGGAGTAAATCCCTCCATTTGGACGCTAACGGGAAGACGGGCATCTTCCAGGGCAATACGGACAAAGGGGTACTGTGCAGTCATTTCCGCCGATTGGAAACGGGGCAGTCCCCCTGTTCGTTCCGGCGATATGCCATGGGAATGGCGAAAAGGCGGCCGGAATTGGGACTCCAATACCCTGGTCTTCACCTCTCCGTCAGTTTCGGTACGCAGGCAGAAGAAGGTATAGGGAAGGCTGTTGCCCTTGCCGGGCCGGTTGAACAGTTCCCAATCCTTGAGTTCGCCCCGGGAGCCAACGGTTACATTGCCAGTGCCGATACCTCCCAGCAGGAAACCGGCCTGGTCTGCTGCTTGGCCTGATAGTGTCTGCAAGATCGATCCCTTCCCTTCCCGATTTCAGGATTTCAGCGCACCGCCAGTGAGGCCGCTGATAATGTAGCGTTGCAGAAACAGATACACCGCCATAATCGGTACCATGGACAAGAAGAAGGCGGCAAAGGCCAGGTTGAACTGAAACGTATACTGGGTCCGAAAGTTAAAGAGAAACAGCGGCAGTGTCCACATGCGGGGATTAGCGTTCAGCATCACCAAAGGCAGCAGAAAATCATTCCAGATCCACAGGGCATTGATAATCAATACGGTGGCCGTCATCGGTTTGATCAGCGGGTACATAATCAGAACAAAGGTCCGAAGCACCCCGCAGCCGTCAATATAAGCCGCCTCCTCCAGCGCCACAGGCACCGAGTAGATGTAACCCACATAGAGAAAGATGCTCTGGTGAAGGGCTAGAGTAACATACAGCACGATGACCCCGGGTATGCTGAGGATCCCGAGGCGACTCATGACGAAGACCAGGGGCAGCATGATAACCTGAAAGGGGACGAACACCCCGAGGATGATATAGTAATAGAGGAAATTATAATACGCTTTGTGGCGGTTCCTGGCAATAGCGTAGGAAACCAGGGGGCTGAAGAGAATGACGATGGAGCAGGAGAAAACGGTGATAATGCTGGAATTCTGGAAAAATCTCATGAACTGCGTTGTTGTCAAGACTTCGACAAAGTTATCCAGGTACAGGCTGGAAGGCAGGGCAAAGAAGCTCTCGAGCGATTCCCCATAGGTTTTCAGAGATGTGACCACAGTCAGGTACATGGGAAACAGGGTCAGCCCCGCGCCTCCGCCTAGGATCAAGTATAGGAGGGCCGATTTGAGGGTCTTTTGCCTTTTCACAGCTGTCCCACCTGCCTTTTGCCCAAGGTCTTAAACAGCAGAAACGACATCCCGGCAATAATCACGAATAGGACAACAGCTTCAGCGGTAGCATAGGCAAAGCGGTTCTGGTAGATGCCATGCCTGTAAATGAGCAGGCCGATGACCTCCGTAGCCCTTCCGGGACCGCCGTCGGTCATTGCCCGGACAAAGTCGAATACAATCAGTCCGTTGCGGAACGTCAAAATGAAGGTCACCATAAACACCGGTATCAAAAAAGGAAAGACGATACTCTTGAACTTCCGAATCGATCCAGCCCCGTCAATGGTAGCCGCTTCAATCAATTCGTCCGGGATGGTCTGCAGGCCGGCAAGAAAAAGCACCATGGGAATTCCCATGCCCTGCCAAATATTGACGAATAAAACGGCATACAGGGCGGTGTCCGGGTTAGCCAGCAGGTTCGTCTGCAAGACCGCTATGCCTGTCAGTTGGCCCACCTGCGGAATGAGATGATAGTAGATCTGCCGGAAGATCAGTCCCACTGTCAGCATACTCAATACCGCCGGGTAGAAATAGATACCGCGAAACAGTGTGCTAGCACGAACCTTGCTATTCAGCACCAGGGCCAGGGCCAAGCTCACACCCAGGGTGCATATGACCAGCAGCACCGCGTACAGAAGCGTGGTGCGGAGCGACCCGAGAAAGCGAATGTCCTGGACAATCCTGACATAGTTCTCCAGGCCGACAAATTCGTAGCTGCGGCTGATACCATCCCAGTTCGTAAGGCTGAAATAGACGCCCAGCCCCAAAGGAAGGGCGTAGAGCAGAGTATGAAGAAGCAGTGCCGGCAGGGAAAAAAGAAAATATATCGTGTCCCTGCTTATGGGTTTCATTGCATCACCTTCCCATCGCAAGTCCTTTAGCCCCTCCGTGGGAGAGAGGAAAAGGACGGTCCGCAACGCGGCCCCACTGTCGAAAACTTCCCCTTCCCGTTGGCAGCGCTTGGTTGCGGCCACGGGGGCCGCCCCAGAAACAGAAGGCTGTCCCATCGGCCTGTCCTGGTGGTGCAGGCCGATGGGAAGCATCCCAATTTACTGAATAACCGGCACTGCCTATTCCCGATGCCCTTCCCGCAAGGCGCGATCGCTCTCCTGCAGGAAAAGGTCAATGTTCTGGAAACTAATCAGTTCCTGCACCATCGTGGTATACTCCTCGGGAACTCCCGCACCCCAACCCTGCAGGTGTTTCGGCCAGATGAAGGACAGCCCTCCATCGATATACTCGCCCATCAGCGCCGCTTCCGGCGTGGCCACGTCTACTCCTTGAATGACGGAGAAGGAGCCGTCGCGCTCCGCGTAATAGGCGGCATTCTCTACTGTGCTCATGAACTCCAGGAAGTCCAAGGCTTCCGACCGATAGTCTTCAGCGGGAAGACATAGGGCCAGGTCCACACCGACCATCACCTTTGTATCTTCGGCACTGTCGGCTGGGAAAGGAAACATCTTGAACTCGAAATCGGGGTTAGCATCCCGGATGGATGGTATGGCCCAGATGCCCTGACGGTACATGGCGACTTCGCCTTGGGCAAAACTGGAAATTCCCGTCATATAGTCGATGCCCAGTGAACCTGGCAATCCATAATCACGAATTTCCAGTTGTTTTTCCGCCGCCCGGCGATAACCGGGATGATCAGCCACAGAGGCTTCTCCCCGAGCCACGTCCAGGAAGAACGTCTCTGTATCTGCCCCCACCTCAAGGCCCATTAACAGGAAGAACTCATGCTGGGCCGTCCACGCATCTAAATCGGTGAACACCAGAGGCGTAATCCCTGCCTCTTCAATGGTTTTGCACAGATCAATGAACTCCCCGTAGGTTGCAGGGATATTCCATCCGTGCTCTTCGAACATACTGACGTTGTAGAAAACCCCCACGGTATTGAGGGAGATAGGCAGCGCATAATTGCGCCCTTCCAACGCTGTGTGTTCGATAATGTGCGGCTGCACCCTGTCCATAAACGGTTGATCTGTAAGATCCAGTATATAGCCTTCCCGAGCCTGGAGTCGGAAGTCCACCGTGGGTGGATAGTGACTGAAGATTTCCGGCATATTCCCGGTAGCCATTCTAGTGGGTATGACTGTCTGACGAGCCTCCGGCGGAGCATTGATTTCCACGGAAACGTCTGGATACATGTCGCGGAACTGTTCTGCAAGGCTTTCCATAATTCGTACAGCTTCCACTTTGGTGAACAGCAGCTCCAAATCCACCGTTTCTGCTGCGGCCGTACCCATGCCCAACGTCAAAAAGCACACCAACAACACAACGCCCAGCGGATGCGTCACAAACACCGGTTTGTGCTTTTTGCTACCAACCAGCATATGCAGCATTCTTCACCCTCCCATTTATTTGATTGCCTTCTGCACCGTGCAGCAGTATTGCGGGCATCAACCCCTTTTCAAACGGCTTTGCCGCACTCCCGTCAAGCCGTGGACAACAGGGCAGCCTTCCACAGGCACACCGCAAGCACGTGCCGCCAATCTAACTCTGCCCATGGACGGAAAGACGGCCTCCCCTATGAACTTCCAGCAGTTGATCAATGACCAGAGTACAGGCGCCTACCATTCCCACCTTCGGAATCATAGACGAACGCACAATGCTCAGATCCCGGGTAGCCAACGGCAGGGCACCCTTATAGATATGCTCCCGGACAGCAGCCAGATACAAGTCGCCCATGTGCAGGAGGACTTCCCCGCCCAACACCACGGCCAAGGGATTGAGGGACGTTACCACGCTTGTCAGTGCCTGGCCCAGGTGCCGGCCGGCTTCTTGAACAATTGCACACGCATCTTCGTCACCACCGGCCGCCAAGCGCCCCACGTCTTCAGCAGTTAACTGTCCTTGTTGCTGCAGCAGATGCCCCAAAATGGTGCCGTTGTCCTGCCGCCCTCTCTTCTCTGCTGCTTTGGCAATGGCCGCACCGGATGCCACTGCTTCCAAACAGCCTACTCTGCCACAGAGGCAGGGAGCCTTCTCACCCCATATGGGAATGTGCCCGATTTCACCGGCACAGCCATTGTGGCCGCGGTGCAGAACCCCCCCTGCCATGATGCCGGCGCCGATCCCCGTCCCAACGCCCACAAACACAAAATCTTCGGCGGTGCGTCCAATACCCATAGCCTGTTCCCCAAGGGCCATCAGGTTGACATCATTATCTACATAGGCTTCACAGCCCAGTCTGTCCTGGAGGCACGCTGCGATGGGATAGCGGTTCCAACCGGGCATAGTAGGCGGTGATTCCACCCACCCTTTCTGCACGTTCACAGGTCCGGGCACACCGATGCCTATCCCGGCCAAGTTATTCGTTCGGTGTGTTCTGCACAGGCATTCGGCAATCTCTGCAATCTGGGCGAGAATCACTCGCGGCCCAGCGGCGATATCGATTTCGCAGGCTGTGGATTCCAACTCCTCGGAATAGAAGTCGAAGAGGCCCACGTTTAGGAAAGTGGCTCCTACGGCCACACCCACCACATGCCCCCATCGCGAATTCAGGCGCAGCAGCCGGGAGCGGCGCCCGCCCGTGGATTCGCCTTCGGGCCCCTCCTCCAATAGCCTTGCCTGTAGCAGCTCATCGGTGTACTGTCCAATGGATGAACGGCTCATCCCGGTCAACTCCGACAGCGTAGCCCTGGACACCAGGCGGTGCTGTCTGACGATCTGCAGAATGTCCAGAGAAAGGGACGACCCGGAATTTCGTTTGGTTTGACTGGCCCTTTCACGCAGGACACCGAAAATGGCAGACACCTCCCATCAACGCTGGCTGTGCTCGAATCCTTCGGAAGAATTAACTTCTAATTACTATTTTATTGTTAACTTTCGATAATCTTTGTCGTTTTCCTCTTGCATTTCTTGCATTTCTTTTTATTTTTACCGGAAAAAGAATGAGCAGGCGTTGCTAGCCAGACAGATAACCACAAACTCTACTACTCCTTGGACAACATCCATGTTGTCGACATATCCGCCAGTTTCTTCGAGGACGGAATGGAAGACAGATTAACAGAACCCAGAAGTTCCTGAAATTGGCCGGTACCGAATTCAGAAAGGCCATCAGTTTGGACCTTGTATCCGATTTTGCATCACCGAAGGGTGATCCGGAATAGCCATGACAGCCAACGATAAACCTCAAAGTTGATCCATCTTCGCTGAGGCGAGTCTCTCGCTGGCTAAATACAGATCACAAAGACCTGCGTTGCGAGGGGTCTTGACGGGCCTGCCCCTAGGCGACAGGAAATGCCTGCTTTTGCTTACTCAGCCACTGCCTTTC
>PUOC01000207.1 GCA_003551965.1 Clostridiales bacterium
CGATACTGCCCTTTTTGGATTTGATACTGTTTGATCTTAAGCACATGCATTGGGAAACGCACCAACGGTTGACCGGTGTGTCCAATGAAAGGATTTTGATGAATCTAGAAGAGCTGGCCAACGGCGACGCGGAGATTTTGATCCGCATTCCCGTCATCCCCGGCTGCAATGACGATGACGAACACCTCTATACGGCGGCGTCCTTTTTGGCGTCCCTGCCGCGGAAACTGACCATCGAACTGCTTCCTTATCACGGTCTAGGGGCGGGCAAGTACCGGGAACTAGGTCAAGATTACTCCATGATGGAGCAGACAGCTCCGGATCAGGAGAGCATGGATCGGGCCGCCGCGTGGTTCCGCCAGCAGGATCTTCCTGTGCGGCGAGCCCGGGCGTGATACAAAGGGATGTATGATGGGAGGCAGAGAGATGCGATGCTACGTGGCGGCCGGCGATGTTCGGCGCACCCAGTGGGATCCGGCCCTTGATGCGGATCCCCGTTTTGTTCCGCTGTATTTGGGCAGCGGCCGCTTCGGCGGCTGCTTTGATTCCTTGGGCATGATGGGGCGGCCCTTTTCACGCTGGGATCGGAAGGGTGCCCGGGCCAATACGGTACTGATGCATGCCGAACATTGGACGGAGGGCCGCTACGGTCTGCATTACCATCTTCCCTTAGCCCACCTGCGCTGGCAGCGGCCGGCTTCGGCCAGCGGCCCGTATGAGCAGCACTTGTCCCTCTATCACGGCTGTTTGACGACGTCGTACAGCCTGGACGGCGCGCCTGTCCATATCCGCCAGGCCTTTCATCCGGGCAGCCGGGATGTATTGGCGGTGGAGGTGCAGTGCTCCCGGGGCCAAGCACTGCCGTCGCTGCAGCTGCAGATGGTGACGCAGTGCGAACTGCAGTATGATAATCACTTGCAAGGATCCTTTGTACCTTGGCCGGCTCCGAGCGGAGCCGACGTGGTCTTTGGGCGCCTGCGTGTCGGAACCGCGCATACCGTGATCGGTATCACCGCCCAGACGCTGGAGGGTTCCGTCGATGTAGAAGAGCAGAGGGACGGTTTCGCCGTTCACTTCGGTTCCGGTCCGGTGCACGTCCGGCTGCTCGTCGGTGCGGCGGGATATGGCCGCCGGGTGGAGCTGACCACGAAGCTGGCCTATTGGCGACGGCGAAAGGACTGCTTGACCGCCTTCAGCCACGGGTGGCACCGCCGCTACGGGAATGCTTGGATAGAGCTGCCGGATGCGGCAGCCCAGGCCATGTGGGCCCGCTCCCTGTATTATTGTCTTTCCAGTTATGCTCCGGATTCCGACAATGTTGCGCCGCCCCACGGTTGGACGGGCAATGGCTGGTGTTTTCATTTTCCCCAAGACTTCTCCTATATTCTTCCGGCGCTGCTGCGCTTGGGCCATGTGGATATTGCCAAGGCTAAGGTGGAGTACTACGCCAAGACGCTGCCGGCGGCCCGGGCCCATACCCGCCGCATTTATGGAAGCGCGGGTGTGGTCTGGCCCTGGGAGCATCCCATTGGCGCATGGTATCGGATCTTGGACGGGGAATCGCCCAATTGGTTTCAATATGAGCTGCACAATGCGGCGTATCCGGTGCGCATGGCTTGGGAAACGGCGCAGCACCTAGGTTCCTTCGCATGGCTGCAGCAAACAGCCTGGCCCCTGATTCGCGAGGGCGCCCGTTTTTTTGCTTCAGCTCTGACACAGGAGCCGGCCGGCGATTACAGTCTTCATGTGCAACCATCCATGGGCCAGGATGAGTTCGGCGGACCCAATGCCAAGAATTACCTCTGCGCCCTCTTTGCTGCGGAATATTGTCTGCGGACGGCGACGGAAGCGGCGGAACTGTTGGGACAACGGAACGAAGAAACGGATCGCTGGAAGCATATCATCCGCAGGGGTCTGGCTTACTCGCGCCTTATCGATCCGCACAGCGGCATCTGGAAAGCCTGCGAATCTGAGCAGCCGGCGGCGAACCAGAAGCACCCGGTGCAGTTGAATCCATTGGTGTTTCTGCCCTTGGAAGGGAGAGGACAGGCTCGGGAGGTCTCTCGGGCGTACAATGATCGCTATGCTCTCTGTGGATTGGACCAGCGGTCGGGGGTGCCTGGCTGGACTCTGGGAGCCTATTGGCTGGCGGCGGCCCACCGCGGTGACGGGGAAGGGCTGCTTGCCGATCTCGAGGAAGCGCTGCCTCGGGACTATGTGGATTCTGAAGGATTACAGTTCTATGAATCGTCCTCAGCTTATGCCCAGCTGTATTATACGACCACCCATGGACTGTGGCTGCAGGCAGTGCAGGACGCATTGGTCAGTGACTTCTGGTCATCGACGGAGGTGGGAGCTGCCGTGCCGAAGGCGTGGTCTGGTGTCCGGTTCCACGGTCTGCAAACGAAGTCCGGGGCGTGTGTGTCCGGTTCCGTTTCGTGACAAAGGGCAGCGTCGGGAAGGGAGAGACAGGCATGTTTCAGACCATATCACCGCGGGATTGGGGACTGGATCGTCCTTCAGCGCAGGCTCGAGATGAAGTCCAACGCCTGCTGGGCGTATCCTATGAAGACTTGGAACACCGCTGCAGCCAGGCGGTATACAGCTTCCTGGAGCGGCTGTTTAACGCAGAGGAGGGTGCTCTCCATCACTATTACCGGGCTGATACACAGTATTTGTCGGAACTGGACAGCGGCAATTTTCTGATGGCCCTCAATTATCTCTGCTTGTATGACCGGACCGATGATGCCTTGCTGCTCGAGCGGGCGGCATCCTGTTTTCGCTGGGCCTATGAGCACTGGACTGAAACCCACCCGATGTTTACCTGGCAGGGGGGGTGTTCGGGACGGGTTCAAGCTTCATGAGTTGTATGTCATAGACCCCATGCCTGCCTGAAGGCAGGGGCTTGAAAAAGAGCCCCGCTATGACCCGCCTAAGCCTTAACAGGCTACGTTATCCCGGTCATGATACCCTGGAGTGCTTCTCCAGCTCCAGGCTCTATCGTCCAGTATTAAACAGCAAGTAGGGGTTTACGAGCAGTGTGC
>PUOC01000256.1 GCA_003551965.1 Clostridiales bacterium
ATGTATTAGGCACGCCGCCAGCGTTCGTCCTGAGCCAAGATCAAACTCTCCGTAAAAACTTCAAGTTTGTCCCAGCTGTCCTTGTCCATTGACAAAGCGCTGTGGTAAGAAAAAATGTCTGCGGCACAAGGCCCCATGCCATCTTTTCTTTCATCCGTTTTCTTTCCGCTGTTTAGTTTTCAAGGTTCCCTGCTTTTGCAGCGAATTTATGATACCACACCCATAGCCCCATGTCAACAAGAATATCGGTGAAATTCGCTGGCGGTGGGTCTCTTGAGAAAGAGATAAACTGTCCTGCCACGCAGGAAGTGAAATTCGAAGATATTATCATGTCTGCCTGACGAGGTCTAACAAGCTCTGCCGTTAATTCCTCAACACCGTTTCCGCCACATCGCTCCCGAAGAAGGCATGTTCGCCAAAGCAAGCATTGCCATCGGCATTGTACGGCGACTGGCTTTCATTTTCCCATGTTCGTGTTCCCCATGAAAGACGCGCAGGAAGCGCTGCAATGAAACAAGTGCCAGGGAGACTATGCAATAGTGATACCTCGTCCAGAGAACGAAATGAGATCTTCATTCTCAATACCCAGCTGTTCAAGGTAAGGCATCAACAAACGAGTGCGCCCAATCCCAGCGAGAGTATGGGCATCGCTTCCCACATGAAAGCAGCATCCCATATCCTTGGCAATGGAGAACATGCGCAGGTAGGTCTCGCTGTGGTGACTGTTGTGGCCTGCACCCATGAGTTCGGGGAAGAACGCTGGCTGGATTTCTATGCTCACACTCCGTGCAGCGGCTCGGCCAAAGCAATCCTCAAATGCGGTGTCGCTAATCTGCCCAATAATGGTGTCAATGTGATCTTTGAATCCTAATGGCAAAAACGGATGGGCAATACCCGTGGCCAAACCAAGTTCTATCACTTCTTGAAAACGTCTGACGAGAAGATCAGCCACTTTTTTGTGGGTCGAGACCTGCCACTTCTGTACCACAAATCCTGTCATGTGAAAATGCGACATCGGCAGCAGCACAAAATCCAATTGCTCAGCTGCCTTTTTGGAAATCCCTGCCAATCCGTCGCCGCAGTACTCGCTTTCGCAGCCAATCAGTACCTCGACGCCTTGTGTATCTTCCGGAAGCTGCTCACGGATCTGCAAAACATGGTCCAAGTCCTGCGTTTGATACCATTCTGAAGCACCGGGAATGGAAGAGTCCCACATGTGGTCAGCAAATCCCACCACGGCCAAGCCCTCTTCCTGCGCCTTACTAATTATCTTGGAAGGAACCGTTTCGGGATCGTCACTGCAGCTGGACAGATAGGTATGAATATGAATGTCATGGTCTATAGAAGGACGAGTCAACGGCCATTCTCCTCACTTTCTAGAAATTCAGGATCTGTGCTTAGCAGGCAGCGCTCTATTGGGCTCCCAAAAGCTCCAGGAACATGCGGATCACATCTGCGCCCCCGACAAATGTACCAATGGTACTTCCCACGTTAGTCAATGCCACAACCAGAAGAACCTTGGTAACTTTGTTTCTCCAAAATCCCTTAAACGTAGTCAAATCACTGCCTAATGCCTCAAAATCGTGGACCTTCGGGCGGCGGATGACTGCTTCCACAAGTCCTGCAACCCATCCAGCTGCCAGGAATGGATTCATAGAGCTCAAAGGCGCTGCCACGAACGCTGAGACTATTGTCAACGGGTGTGCCCAAGCAATGGCAGCTCCGATAGCTGAAAAGCTCCCGTTCCATAAAAGCCAACTGACGGCCTGGCGGATACCCACATCCCTATTCAAGTAGAACGTATATCCGATCACGCCCAAAATCACTATGGGAATCAGCCATGGCAGAATTCTGGGAAGCTTCGATGGCTCCGGCCGTCTGGACAGTGCTGCCAAATCGTGTTCGCGGTGTATTTCCTGCAGAATTCCCGGGACATGCGCAGCACCGAGAACAGCAACCACTTTTTGCCCTGGTGCTTCCTTGATCTTCTGCGACAGATATTGATCCCTTTCATCGATCAATGGTACTTTCAACTGCGGAAATGAGGCGGTAAATTCCTCCAGCATCGCATTGAGCATATCTTGGGACTTCAATTTTTCCAGTTCTTCTTCGGTGATCTCTTCACCCTCGAAAAGACTCATGAGGATCTGCAGAATTAGCTTGATTTTTCCGATAAACCCAATGCCGTGCCATACCCGCTGAAACGTCACTTGAATGTCTCGATCAGCAAGAATAAGGCGCGCTTGAAGTTCCTCTGCGGAATCAATGCCCTGGATCATCTCCTGCCCGGGAGTTACTCCAAACTGCTTGGCAATGCGCCGCTGAAAGGAAGAAATAAGAAGATTCATCAAAAGCAGCGTAGCTTTTTTCTGCCGGATGATCTTAAATATATCCGTTTGCTGCCATTGGTCCTTGGCTTTGATGGATTGATAACGTTGCCGATCGAGTTCTACACAGATCGTGTCCGGCCGTTCTCTTTCGACCACTTCCTTAACCTGTTCAGCGCTGCGCTTGGAAACATGGGCTGTACCTATGAGAATAATTTCACGGCCGTCCAAATGCAGACGAGTAATATTTTCTTCGTCTTGGTGGGTATGCTCCCCGCCTTCCGGCACCAATGGTGCCGATTCATTGTTCATGGCTATTCCTTCCTTCAACAAGACTCTGACACAACAGAAACAAAGAACGGACGCCATTTCCCTGTTTGCTTCAACCATTGTACCATATTCTTGGGTTTTGGAAATCCACCTTTTAGGCCCACGGACCCAAGATTTGGATGAAGACAGGCTGATGTGCTTTTGGACATTGGAAAGCAGTTACGAGTCCAAACAAAGCACCTAGGCGGCCACTGCTGCCTAGGTGTCTGCATGCACTCCGGCTATTCTTCAATCCTACTAATCAGATTGGCAAAGGCTGCCACACCATCGCCTTCTTCCAAGCGCATCAGCTTAACACCCTGGGTATTGCGGCTCTGAAGGGAAAT
>PUOC01000081.1 GCA_003551965.1 Clostridiales bacterium
AATGGGGTTCCTGGTCCAGTGGGGTTCCTGGTCCACCCTAGGGTGACGCGGTTGTAGTTCTCGTGCAGCCATCTGACCACGTCCAGGTGTCCATTTTTGGCCGCGTGGTCCATCGCGGCCCTGGTGCATCCCTCAGACCGGTTGTCGTGCAGCCACCTCACTCAACATGGTTGTAGTTCTTGTGCAGCCATCTGACCACGTCCAGGTGTCCGTATCTTGCCGCCCAGTGCACTGCGTAGGTGGTGCATCCCTCGGATCGGTTCTCGTGCAGCCACTTCACCATGTCCAGATGCCCGTTCATTGCCGCCCAGTCCATTGCGTAGGTGGTGCATCCCTCGGACCGGTTCTCCTGCAGCCACTTCACCACCTCCAGACGACCGTTGACCGCGGCTTCGTCCATTGCGCGGGTGGTGCATCCCTCGGACCGGTTCTCGTGCAGCCACCTCACCACATCCAGATGCCCATTGGTCGCCGCCCAGTGCATCGCGTAGATGGTGCATCCCTCGGACCGGTTCTCATGCAGCCACCTCACCACATCCAGGTGTCCGTATCTTGCCGCGTCGTCCATCGCGGCCCTGGTGCATCCCTCGGACCGGTTCTCGTGCAGCCACCGGACGACCTCCAAGTGCCCACTCCACGCTGCCCAGTTCATGGCGTTCTCCGAGGCCTCACGTGGACGGTCGGATTGCTGCTGCCACTTCAGCCCCGACAGCTTCATCTCGCGTGGGATCGCGGGGGTTTGGCAGTAGTCGTCGAGCGAGTTCCCGATGGGCGGGACGAAGGGGAGCATCCTTCTTCCCCACCTGCAACATTCGCGGACGCGGAGCACCTCTGTTGGCTCGAGGTGCGTGAACACACAGTCCTGCCACACGTGGTCTGGAAGCATGTCAATGAAGTCCCGGGAAGCATCGGCGTCGATGGCATCCATGGCACCCCCAGCTCAAATTCACTTACAGCCGATCACGATGGCTTTCACCATGTGTACACGAAAAGAGAGTCTTTATGACCATATATGTCAAGATTCTTGAGTAATTTCTCTATATATATTGAAAATATATCATTTGTTCGTCAAATCAATTTTTGTGAAAATAAATAGTTGAGTTTTGGCTAGCACCAAGACCTAGGGTATTATCCGGTAGTGTCGAATAGAACATCAAAAAATGATTCAGAAAAGTGTAAGCAACTACAAAAATATCAACTCTCTCCTCATTTCACTCCCAGAGTATCTTACTTATTTTGTATGCACTCAGATATGTGAGACTCGAGATTTCCTTCATACTCTTTTTTTCATTGAACCGATATAGCTTTATCACATCCTCTATTTTTTGCGTCTCCCCCATATCTTTAGGAATCGTCTCATTCTCATTCTTATTCTCTTTCAACCTCAATTTCACACCCTCGGAGGTCTTCACGTATCCGTCGATCTTCATCTGTTTATCGTGAACTTTATCATGACACGAGGCACATAGTCCCACCAGATTACTCAGATGATTCTTGTGTGTCTTATCTATGAATCCATTCTGATCCGCAAGATTGTGCGTCTAATTCCATGGTTCGAGAATATTTTTACACTCTGATAGTACCCATATGTACTGTTGTTTTCCTCTTACTTGGCAGACGTCTCTTATACGAAGCAAAATAGAAGTAGACGACCATAGCTCGTTCCGCAAATCCGTCAACAAACTTTTGTCAATCGTGAAACAGTGTGATGGCAAAGGTCTTCAAGATACCCCCCTAAACACGAGAGCCGATCTTGCTACATCATTTGGACATGCCTCCTTTGCTCAAACAAAGAGAGAGCAGAGACATGAGTCAAAGGCTCAAAGGCTCAAAGGCTCCACATGTACATTACTGCCTGCAAGTCACCTCTCAAGAGCATACTATTAACCTCCAAAGCAGGAAAGCCTTCAGAAATCATTCTGCTCCACCTTTGTCCCACACATTTAGGTAATCCCCTTGAAGGTCTAAAATCTGTGTTTCGAATAAGCACACCCAAAGCAAGAGCCTTGATGTCTTGTGCCTCTTCATTCACAGCGCATGTTAAGGTTACCCAATCAATGTTGAGGTTATCCAAGGCATTGGCCTTTACATTGTCGGTAGCGCGCAGGCATGTTTCTTGCACACGTCCATCAGCACCCTTATACAACAAACGCAGGAGCTGCTTGACAACCTGGAAGTGGAGGATATTGTCCGTACGAAGGTGTGAACAGATGATAAACAGGTCATCAATGGAGGATCCACTGTTTGCATTAGTTAACAAAGTCACAATGTCATTGAGAGCACCATCTGCAAAGTCTAATGTTTTTAAACAAACGTAGATGGCAAGTGAGTAAATTTGAGGAGAGTCCTCAGCAGCATGAGCTTCAACAAGACACTTAACCACTGGTTCCAAGTTCTGGCATGTGTCTATGACATTGGTCATGATGTGCGGAGGCAGTCTGGAAGCAATGGTGGGAAACATCTCAAGAACCTGCACAACACTTGGTACGTGCCATAACTGATTGTTAGAATCACAGTACACATCTGTAATGATACGTTCGGCAACTGAACTGTATTGCGCTCGGTTTTCTGCCAGCTCGGGGTTTCGCAAAAACATATCAAGAACGTGGCTTTTCTGCTCGTATCCATGGGTAAAGTTGAGAACCGTGTGATAATCGTCGCTGCAATTCAAGAAATCAAGCACCTGCGTGCACAAAGTAATGAGTTTCGGGTGCGGATTTTTTTTCAATTCCTCTCTGAGAGCAACGCGAGTTGCTTCTGGACAAACCCTTGCGAATAGGTGGACCACAGGGGCTCTCTCTGTGTCAAAATCCTTGTTTTTCATGGCTGTATGCACCAGGGAAAAAAACTCTGTTACATCTCGCTGCTGAAAAACTTCACGTACTGAATTTGTCAGATCGTTATCCTCAAGACCCTCAGTGGCAGAGATTACATATGCAGAAAAGTTTGTCAATGTGCGTCGATCAATTGCACT
>PUOC01000004.1 GCA_003551965.1 Clostridiales bacterium
AAGAAGCATTACCATGGACAGCGGCAGCATAGAACAGCTTCAACAGCGAGCAGAGCTGGGTCTGCACCAACTGCTGGACTTCTGGGAATACCAGCTCTTCTTTCCGGAGACCACTGATTTCCATTCCCTGGTCGACAGCAATCTGCAGGCAGACCCCACGGCACCCAAGCATATTGTCCTGGCCACGCGCCTTGTTTGGACCTTCGCGGCGGCATTCCGCCGGACGGGGAAGGAGCGGCATCTGCGTTTGGCACGCTTTTTCTACCAATATCTGCAGGATCACTTTTTGGACCGGGAACACGGCGGCTACTTCTGGGAAGTGACAGCGGAGGGATCGCCCTCGGCTTTGAGTAAACGCCTCTATGGGCAGTCCTTCGCCCTCTATGCCATCTCAGAATTCGCCCGGGTGTCAGAAGACACCGAAGCAGAGCAGGCAGCCCGAGACATCTATGATCTTGTGGCAGAGAAGGCTTATGATCGAGAATACGGCGGCTGTTTCGAGGGTTTCAGCCGTGACTGGCAGTACACCCAGCAGGAGCAGTTGACCGGCATCAATCCACATTCCCAGGGATGCAAGACGATGAATACCCATCTGCACCTTTTGGAAGCCCACGCCGGCTTCCACCGGCTGGAAGGGGACGAAGCTTCCCGGCAGCGGCTGAAGCAATACTTGCAGATCCTGAGCCAAAAGGTGCTCCACCGGCAGCAGGCCCGTTTTCAGCTGTTCTTTGACCGCCGCTGGAACAGCCTCACCGCCGATGTCTCCTATGGCCATGATATCGAAGGCAGTTGGCTCTTGTGGGAAGCGGCGGAGCTGGCCGGTGATTGGGACTGGTTAACTTCCGTCAAAGCAGCGGCTTCGGCCATGGCCGAAGCGGTCTACAGGCACGGCTGGCACTCCCAGGGCGGCCTTGTCTATGAGTACAGCCCCAAGACCGGCTCCGATCCCCGCCGCTCTTGGTGGGTACAGTCGGAAGCCGTGGTTGGGTTCCTGAACGCGTGGCAGTTAACCAAGGACGAACGATTCCTTGAGGCTGCGCTGTCCGTTTGGTCATTTATCGATCAAGAGCTCATTGATAAAGAGCATGGCGGCTGGTACGCCTTCGCCCTAGCGGATAAACGGCCGTCCAACCGCATCGACGGGTTCACATGCCCCTATCACAATGCCCGCATGTACTTGGAAGTGTTGGACCGACTGGATCAGATGGAAAAATAAGGAGGAAACGTATGCGCTTCGACCACTATGATGACATTGTACACATAACACCCCAATGGCAGGGAGAACGGTTCTCCAATGGCCGCCCCAAGGTGCCGGAAAATATACTGGAGCGAATGCGCCGGATCACCCTAGAAGAGGCATGGGGCCGGTTGTGGAAGGAAGGGTACAAGTACCAGTTTGAAAATGATTTTCGCCTGTCCCACCCCGAACAGGTTCTCGTGGGGCGCGCCGTGACCGCCGTTATGGTACCCAAACGGCCGGACCTTAACACCACGTTGATGGAGTACGGCATCGAAGAAGAGGGCCGCAAAGGGTTTTTCAACCAATGGATCATTGATTCATTGGTTGAGGATGACGTTGTTGTCGTAGATATGTTTGACAAGGTCTTCCAGGGGACATTTGTCGGGGGTAATCTGTCCACGGCCATCGCAGCCCGCACTAAGCGCGGCGGCGCGGTTGTATGGGGCGGTGTCAGGGATTTGGAACAGATCGTGGAAATCCCGGGTATCCAGACCTACTTCCGCGGCAATGACCCTACGGGCATTGAAGAAGTCACCCTTGTGGGGATGAACTCCCCCTGCCGCATCGGGCGCGCCGTCTGCCTTCCCGGTGACGTAGTCTTGGGAACCCGTTCCGGTGTTCTGTTCATACCGTCGCATCTAGCCGAGGCCTGCGTGGTCGACGCCGAAAAATCTCATGTTCGAGACATCTTCGGTTTTGAACGACTCTCTACCCAAACCTACACCACCGCCCAAATTGATGCAGCTTGGACGGTTCCCATGTGGGAGGACTTTCTGCAATGGTTTGAGACAGCCCCGGAAGCCCAGGAGTATCAGCATCTCAGCTGGGATCAGGAACTACAGGAAGCCAAGCGGCGCCGGGACAATCCCAGCGATCCCCAAGTTCGGCTCTAGCCGAGATGAAACAAAGAAGCCTAGTTTCTACAGATGGTGCGGGCAGCCTTGGACGGCCGCCCGCACCATTCCCAGCATGCAAACACGGTTGACCGCAGGTGCCGTCAGCCGCCCAAAGGGCCCCCTGGGGCAAAGCGTGGGCCCGTGCCCCAGGAGCGGCCATAAAACGCTCTGGGCCTATGATCCTTCCGCAGCAGTCCCTTTGGCGCGTATGCTGTGCCAATACGCTTCCCAGGCCTGTTTCACATACGTTGAACTTTCGATGTCGGTGATGCCGTACATGAACATGCGATCCAACATACCCCGAACCAGCGCCAGATACACATACATTGCACCCGGCATCAGCGTCATCTCCAACTGCCCGTGAAGCGAACCGAACTCAAAGATGGCCTGAATTCTATCCTCCACCTGGCGCTCGCAGCGCTGGATCTTGGTCTGTACAAAACTGCGCAGGGCATCCTCTTCCACAAGAAACATATGGCGCCAAAACGACAGCCGCGCTTCCTCTGTAAAATATTCCAGGGCCTTTCTATAGCCCCTATAAAGCTGCGCCCCTGCGTCATGCGATTCCAGCGACAGCTGCCGCTGAAGATAGGCAAAATGGTTGTCTATTTCTGCTTCCATGGCAGCCCGGAGCAATTCCGATCGACCGCCGAAACAATCATGTACGGCCGACTCCGGCAAGCCGGCCTGTGCAGCCAGCTCCTCCGCCGACACGCTGCAGCCTCGCTCTGAGAACATAACGAAGGCGGTATGCATTAAACGCTGCTCTTTATCCAAGGAACACCACTCCTTCC